>NZ_JBSQBC010000007.1:0-44470 GCF_053851675.1 Mycoplasma sp. 1781 | reverse complement strand
TTTCCATCAATAAGATTTAAGGAATTTACTAACGCTTGAGAACAGGAAAGGCTGGAGAATTTAACTAATATTAAATCTGGAGATTTTGTTATAAAGACGAAACAAAGCCCAGTTTTTAAATTTCCAGTTTATAATGGCGGCACTACATACACAGGGTTTTATAATAAATTTAATTTTTTAGGGCCTAAAGTTATTATGAGCTCAAGAGGTGCTGGGGCGGGTACTATTAATTATGTGAAATCAAACTTTTGAGCCGGAAATAGTGTATTTGTGTTAGATTTTACAAAAGATAAAATGGTTAATTTATTTTTCTCATACATATTATTAAAGAATTTAGAATTTAAAATGAGATCTATGATATCTTCAACAGGCATCCCCGCCTTATCTGTTAAAGATGTTTGTAAAATTAAATTATTCTTATGTAATTTGAATGAACAACAAAGGATTGGTAATATTTTTTCATTAATAAACTCCCTCATCACCCTTCATCAGCGTGGGCATAATTGGGGGAGAGATGAGAAAAAAATCAGAAATTTTATTTTATAAATATTTTCAAAATTGAATTTTTGTATATAAAAAAGGTTCTATAAGAAACGTTAGTTTTAAAAAATACGAGTTATCATTAGATTGAATAATTAAATTGGTGCCTGAGTTAAGATTGTGCGATATAGATAGAATGGAATACCAAAAAATATTGAATGATTATGCTACTTATCATGAAAAACAAACAACAATGGATTTTCACCACCATTTAAAAAGCGCATTATTAGATGCATTTGATGAAGGTTTAATAGATAATGATCCTACTAGAAAGGTTGTTATAAAGGGTAAACCACCTAAAAAGAAAGCGCAGAAGTTTTTAAGTCAATTTGAGCTTCAATTGCTCCTAAAAACCTTGAAATTAAACGAAAAAATTAATTGTGATTGATTGTTGCTTTTAATAGCGAAAACTGGCTTGCGGTTTTCGGAAGCTATAGCAATCACGCCGGAAGACTTTGATTTTTCAAAACAAACATTGAATATAACTAAGACATGAAATTATAAAGAAAATGGTGGTTTTTTACCTACCAAAAATAAAACTTCGGTTAGAAAAATTCCATTAGATTGAATGACTATTTCACAGTTCTCGAGTCTTGTTAAAGACTTGCCAGGTGATAAACCTATATTTATCCTTAAGAAAAAAATTTATAATTCTACTATTAATGATACACTTAGCAGAAGATGCAAAACAGCAAATGTTCCTATCATAACTATTCACGGTTTAAGACATACTCATGCATCATTATTGTTGTACGCCGGGGTATCGATTGCTTCTGTTGCTAAAAGGCTTGGTCATTCTAGTATGAACACAACTGAGAGAATATATTTGCATATTATTAACGAGTTAGAGAATAAAGATATCGATGTTGTTATGCGTTCAATATCGAGTTTAAACTAAAATATATCAATGCCCACACTAAAAAATAGAACCAAATAGGTTCTATTTTTTTTCCTTGTATTGCTTTATAAGATCAATAATTAGGGGTCTTAGCTTATATTTAGGGCCGTCCGGGGATTTAACAAGCGGTCAAATATAAGCTTCAAAATTATTGTTTTTATTAATGTCTTCTTTAATATCTATATAGCAATTATTTACGAATTCTTCAATTTTTTCTTTTTCGAGTCCATATATCGCTAATTCATCAAGATTTTTTTGTAGTTCTTCTTGTTTTTTTTGTTTTCAAAAGTCATTTAAACTAGGTTTATTATTATCGGGAAGATTACATCATTCCTTAATTCATTCGGGATTTTTAATATAATACTTGCTTAAAACATGAGGTATCGATTTGCAAGTTCTTAATTCTAATTCAAGATTTGTGAAAAAATTTTTATCATAAAGTTCTTGCTTTTTATTGTTTTGAATATCTTTTAGAATTTCAGTATTATAAAATCTAAGCTCATCATCCGAATCATTAAAAGTTGCTAATGAATTAAGATTGGTTAAAATAACATCAATTTCATATATTTTCACATTAATTCTTTCGGATATTTCTTTATCAAAGGACATCAATTTTTCATTTTCTTCTCATTTAAAACTCAATAAGTTTAATGAATTTATTAAGCGTTTAATTTTGCACAAATGATTATAAGCCTTTTTAAGATTTTTAACTTTGTTTATATCATTAGTGTCAAATGATTCAATATTTTCGAATCAGTTAATACCTAATTCTTTGAATAATTTTTCAACTTCTTTATATTCTTCATTTGCATATTTTACTATAGATGATGTATCGGAAACTGTGATTATTGTTAAATCCTCATAAGCATATTTTCTAAATGCATCCTCAACATTTTTCTTCATGTGATATGGAAATTTGTAAAAATGTGCTCTACCAAATTCTTTATGAATATTGTATTTTCTATTAGTTCGCGAAACACTTTGGACTAAATTTTGTGATTCTTGTTGTTTATCAAAATATACTGTTTGAATATATTTTGAATCAAAGCCGGTTAACATCTGATTTACTACAATTAACAAGTTTATAGTTTTTGAATCATCATCTTCATCCATATTGATTCTTTTTAGTCTTTGCGAAATGTCTTTTTTGAATAGTTCGTGTTCATCATTTTGGTTAATAATTTTAAAATCGAAGTCTTGTTCGTATTTTTTATATATTTCTTTAAATGCTTCTTCAAGCTTTTCAAGTTTTTGTGGAGACTCATCACTATCTAATGATCTTGTAAATAAAGCGGTGAATTTAAAATTACGTTTTTCATCTTTTATATCAAGATCATTTATATGTTTATTAAATATACGGAAATATTTTATTGCATCTTCAATACTTGAAGTGGCCAAAATTGAAGAAAAATTATATTTAAAACCATTAGATTTCGCCAAATTATATCAATTCGTCTAAAATGCTTTCAACTACAAGATTTTTATATAAATCGCTTTCATAAATATAGTTAATTTCATCTTCTAATTCAATTAGTTTATCCAAATTATCTGATTTTTCATTAAATTCTTCTAATTTTTTAGTAACTTCGTATGGAGCATCATTTTTTAAAGAAAGAAGCTCTTGTTTTAATGTTTCATTTTTAATGGAATTTAATTTTTCAGTACAAAATTTTTTATTATGTTCAATATTGCAATTAAATGCTCACTTATATAAATCTTCAAATATATTATATTTACAACTAAATTTTAGAACCTTTTCTTGTACTATAGCATCCCCTAGAGTATAGCTATGTAATTTTTCGCCAAAAATATCATATGTTTTAGGTGTTTCATCAAAAATAGGGGTTCCAGTAAAACCGAAAATTATGGTTTTTTTCTTAAAGGTATTTTTAATTTTGCTCATCATTGAGCCAAATGTACTACGGTGGGCTTCATCAAAGATTAAGACAATTCTTTTTTTATCAAGAATATTTTTATGATCTTCATTTATACGATCTAATTTCTGAATTGAAGTTACAATGATTGGTTGATCTTCGTTTTTTCTTGTCTTATTTTGCAAATCTCTTGTACTAGAAACATCAGTAACCTTTTTATCATGTTTTACAAACTCATTATAGGTTTGATCCACTAATTCAATTCTATCAGCTACAAATATTACTAAATCAGCAAGATTATGCTCAATTATTAATGAACTAGTCTTAAAGCTAGTGAAGGTTTTTCCTGAACCTGTAGCATGTCAAATGAATCCCCCTTTAATAGGTTCATCATTTTCTGCTAAAAAAAGATCCGTTTTTCTAATTTTATCAAGAATTTTCTTAACAGCATAGTATTGGTAACTTCTTAAAATTTTTAGTTCATCGCCGTCCGGAATAGTGTAGTCACAAATTAATTCTAATGACATTGGAATAGATAAAAAGTTTTTAACGACATCAACTCAATTATTAATCTCATTTTTATTAGTCTCATCATACCAATTAATAAATTTTAATTCTCTATTTCTTGGCGAATATTCCATTTTTAGTGGATTCATTGCAACTACTATATGAATGAATTTAAAGATACCATTATAAATGCTTTTTGTTGCTTCATTATAATTTATTAATTGATTTTTTGCATTAATAATACTTTTATCTTTATCTTTTAATTCAATATGAATAAGTGGTATTCCATTTATTAATAAGAAAATGTCGCTTCTTTTTTGGTCGTTATTAGCATTATTAATTGTAACTTGTCTTGCAATTTGAAAATAATTTTTACCACCGTCATTATTTAGTTGTTCCTTATGAATTAAGGTTAAAGGGATTATTTTTTGTTCTCTTTTTAATTGCAATCCTTGATTTGGTTTTATAATGTTTCTATTAACTTGAGCAATATTTTGTTGAGATTGTATTTCATTTATTAATAGATCTAATTCTTTTTCAGTGATTGGTTTACCGTCAAGTTTATCCACATTGTTATGGTTTAAGATACGCAATCAATTTAACTTTAAATCATGTTCGCTAACATTATTTAATTCATTATCAATATTTAATTGACCAAAACCTTGATTTTTTCAACCATTATCTAATAAAAGCTTTACAACATTTTCTTCGAATTCGGCTTCATTTTTGAAATTTTCATTGTTAAAATTAAGTTTTGACATATTGCTCCTATACAAACATCTTTTCTAATAAGGTTTTTTTGATATTTTCTAAGGCATTTAACTTACGCTGATGAAGGGTGATGAGGGTGTTTATGTTGTTAAATATTAATGATACTTTATCTTGTTCATTTCTACTTGTTGAAAAAATTAAAAAATTAATAACTTCTTTTTTTGAAAGATTTAATTGTGATGATCCAGCTCCTTTTCTAAAAAGTAAGCTTTGATTTTTATTCAAAAATAATGAAATAAATTTTGAATTAAATTTTGAATTATTTTTTCTTAATAAAGCAACTCTTTGATTTAGAACATATCTATTATCTACTGGTATTACAGCAGACTTACCTAACAAATTACCTAATGCAATATCACTTAAAATCATTACTATATCATCTTTTTTTAACGTTTCAAAAGCATTGTGTAAAAACTTTCCTGATGGTTTTAATTCACCAGATATCGAAATAGAGTTTAAGTTTACTATTTCAAATTTTCCTTCATTCGTTTGTTCTTTTTCATTCGAAGACCCATTAAAATAATCAACTATTTCTCCCAACCTTTCCTGTTCTCAAGCGTTAGTAAATTCCTTAAATCTTATTGATGGAACCATATTATTTTTGCTCATTTTTATTACCGCCTAGAATTGCGATTAATTCATTAATAGCCTTTTGATCATAATCATCTGCTTTTAAATCTGCAAGGAGTTCGATTAATTCTGATTCTTTTTTACTAATTTCATCGTTTATTTCATTTAATGTGTTTTGGTATTTATTGAATAATATTTCAATTTTATTGATAAATGAGTCAATTATTTTATCAACGAGTTCAACAATATTTTCGCAAATATTATTAGTTCATTTGTAAAACAAGAGATCATAAAATGTATCTTCATCTAATGAATTATATTTTTCAAGAGAATCATGTAATAGTTCGAATTCATTTGATTTTAGCTCGTTTTTTAAATTCTTAAGTTCATTATTTAAATTATGAACATGAAGAAGCTTTTTGGATAATTCGATATTATCTAAGGCATTTTCGTCTTTCTTTAAGATAGCAACTTGTTTTGATAATTTCTTATTATCAAAACCATTTTCTTTAAATACTAATAAATCTTTGTCTTCTTCATCGATTGAATCAAAGGTTTCCTTGATTTCACTTTCTATTAATTCAATGTCATATTTAAGTTTTTCATTTTTATTTAAGCTAGTAGCAAAGAACTTGTTAATGATTGATTCTTTATTTACTAAACGAGCATCCCAATTAACTAAACTACCGTTTTTATTATTTTCGACATTTTTTTCTTGAAGAATAATTTCAGAGATTGGAATATTATCATTTTGATAATTTTGAATTATTTCAATATCTTCCTTAATGATTTCAAATTTTTCTATTGCTATTTGATATATATCGTATTTTTCAATAAAAGAATTATCCTTAATGTTTAATATAAATTTTTCAAAAATGCTTTCAAAGTTATAGACATTAATACCATTGATACTTTGATATGATGGAACATTATTTTTAATAAATTCAATAATTGAAATTGCGATATTCTTATTTTCGTTAATAAATTCTTTTACATAATTATCGTTTTTTATTGTATTTATTAATTCTTCATTTCTTAAATTTAAGAGATTATACCCATCGGATCTTTTTGAAATAAGTTTTTCCTTTAAACCGATAAATTTATTTCAAAACGAATCTAAAGTTGAAATTTCTTGGTCAGATACACCGCCATACATAGTTGAATATAAATCGTGAATTTCTTCCTTATCATAATTATCAATATATCTTGAAATGTTTAAATTATAATCATTATCTTCAATTTCTTTTAGTGAGACAATTCTTGAAAATCCTTCTTTTTCAATTCGGTTATTAACAACATCGGATATTTTAATAATATGTGATCTATCTAGTTTATTTTTATTTCCATCTTTTGAAAAAAGTTTAGATCCGTCAACAAACATAAAATCGTCGGTTGCTTTATTTTCTTTAAGAATCATAATTATGGTTGCAATACCTGTACCCATAAACATGTTATTAGGAAGACCAATAATAGTATCAATTTTTTGTTTCTTGATTAAAGATTTTCTGATTTCATATTCGGACCCCCCTCTAAATAAAACGCCATGAGGTAAAACGATTGCCATTATTCCGTCTTTGTCTAAGTGATATAAACTATGCAATAAGAAAGCATAATCTGCTTTTGATTTTGGCGCTATACCATAAGATTGAAATCTTGGATCATTCACCTTATTTTCGGGTTTTCAAAGGTGTGAATAAGGTGGGTTAGCTACAATAGCTTTGACTTTTTTGTCACCATTACTTTCTGTTGGCCAGTCATCTTCCAACGTGTCAGCTTCTCTAATATTTATTAATTGTGGTGGAATATTATGCATAATTAAGTTCATACTTAATGTTTTGAATGAAGTTGGTAGAATTTCTTGGGCAATATATTTAATTCTAATATCATGATGCAATTCATTCATATGTTTTTGGAATTTTTCAGCAACTCTAATTAATAAGGAACCAGATCCGGCGGTAGGGTCATAAATTCTAATGAGATCATTTTTATTATATGTAAACTTGCTTAGATGAAATGAAATAATATCGGACATTAAAATTCCGGCTTCAAGTGGAGTATAAAACTCACCAGCTTTTTTACCAGCAGTTGATGCAAATTCGCCAATTAAATATTGATAAATAAAACCTAAAACATCGTAGTCTTGTTTTTTGATTGGAATTTCATCAATAATTCTAATTATCTTTTTGATACTATCTTCATTTTTCACCTTTTGAATTGAAAGATAAAACTCATCAAAGATGTTTTTGTATAATGAATTAGGTTCATTAATAACTTCGATTTCACTATTAAAATGATTGATAGACTCAATAATATAGTTTCTATCAAATTTGTTGCGAAATTCCTTTTTATTCCATGAAGAAAATAAGTATTCATATGGTATATAGTATCCTAAATTGTTTTTTAAACTGTCAACTATTTCGTCAGGATTATTGCCTTTGGTAAGGTCCTCAATATATAAACATGATTCATTATCGTTGTCTTTCTCTTCGCTTTTTTGAGCTAGTTGATAATCACCGTTTTTATCTATTAGTGTTTCAGTTTGTTTTGAAGATAGGAATTTATAAAATATTAGACCTAAAATAATTTTGTCATATTCTGTTACATCTAATTGAGATCTTAGTTCATTAGCAGCAGACCAAATTTTATTAGCAAGCTTTTGCTTGCTCATTTTAATAAAGTCTTGATTATTTTCAATATTTTTTGACATATAGAGCCCCTTAAAAATAAGAATAAAATTTATACATTAAATTATAGCCTTATTTGTTAATTTTCCTTCCTCTAAGGTTGAAAAAAGATTAATACTAATTAACTAATTAATTAAATACAGAAGTTAAAGAACTTTTTTGTTGCATGTCTAAGTTAGCTTAATATAATTTAGCCTAAATTTTAGGAATATTTAAATATTGTTTTTGTGATTCAAAAATAAATGAATTAATTAAGTTAGAATCATTTTATAAATTTATATTTAGGTTAACAATGTGATGTAATTTGAGTATTTTTTGTAAAAAAAATATGGCTAGTTATGTAAAACTAACTATATTTTTTAATTGTCACTTTCCTTTATTAATATCTATTTTTGATTCTTTGATAATTCTTTTTATTTTTAGCAAGATATGAATTAACAATATCCTCTTCTTGAATATCAACCAATAAGCCTAAACCTAAATAAGCCTCATATGCCTTTAAGACCTTATTTTTGTCTTTGGTATTTAAAAGTTCGGTAAAAAGTTTGTATGTATATGCCAATTGAAGTGTAAAATTTTTGTGCTTAATGTAGGGGTTGATAATTGGACTTATACCTTTTGGATATGCAATACTAGTTATAAAATGAATTCCATCAGCAAACTCCTCTAGCATCTTTTCGCGATCTATAACTTTATTTTTTTTTCAATATTTGAAGGCCTTAACTTCGTTGGCAAATTCTCCCAATTCAACTAATAGAGCAATAACAATTTTTGTATCAAAAAAACGAAAATCCTTTTTTGAAATGGTTTCAGAAAAAGCCTTATCCAGGTCAATTTGCAACATAAAAATTTCTTTTAAATCCATAGCAATAATTATTATATTCCCAATCATAAAAATAAAAACTTTTTATTTGTCAATTAGTTAATTTTACATTTTAAAATTAAAAAGAAATAATTATGATTTTTTATTTTTAACATTATTTTAAAAATATAATTTATAATTATTAATGCTTTTATGCTCCAGTGGCGGAATGGCAGACGCAGTTGACTCAAAATCAACCGGTTAAGAGCCGTGCTGGTTCAAGTCCAGTCTGGAGCACCATATAAATAATTTACCTTTCACAAATGTAGATACAGAATACTTATAATACAAATATAAGTATTTTTTTATTATAATTTATCTTAATAAATAATAAAATACCAAAGGTGGTTTAATGAATAACAGAAAACAAGAATTAAGAAAGTTAAAACGGCTTGATTTACATTCAAGTTGATATTCGATATTAACCATTGCTGTCATTATCATTGTATGAGCCTTAATTATTTATATGGTTACCATATTTGAAAATAAATATTCAAGTGATAGCACTTTTAAAATATTTAACGATATCACTGTCAGCATTATTGCTGGTTTAATTTCGGGTATATTATCAATATTGCTAGCTTTTATTTTTCTTGATTTAATTAAAAGAGCTAAGATAAAGGATTATTATTCATATTACTGTTATCTAAAGTCGATGGCTAATAAATCAAAATTTGTTTTTTTAAAGGACCCTAGAATTCCCTTTGCCTTGTATTCCAAGAAAGAACAAGAATTGACTAAAAATGATATTATTTTGATTACCGCTGAAATATTGGGATATTCACATGAATCGCCTCATTTTAAGAACTTGGAAAAAGAAATAGAAACAGACTTTGCTATGCATTCATTTATGACTCCTGACTTTATAAAGCAAAAAAAGATTGCAATTTTGAGAATACTTATGCTTGATATTTTGATTCCATTGGCTATAATGAGTATTTTGATTGCTTCTGTTATTATCTTTTATAATAGACATCATGAAGAAAAAAACATCCCATTATCAGCAATATCAAGAATGCTAATTATAATTATTTCTAATGTTTTTTCGCTAGCTATTTCGACAACTATATATGAATTTTATATTTTAAAACAAGTCAAAAATTATCAAACCTTTAATGATTTTTATCTGCTATCGTTTAATAATTTTGGGTATAAATTCTTAAATTCATCGATTGTTAGAAATTATTAAATAATCATATATTTTACAAATTGTTATTAAAAAAAGTTTAACTAGCTTTTCGGTTAGTTAAATTTTTTTAAGCTTCTGAAATCTATACTTAAAATCTTTAAAAAAATAATTAGAGCTAAATAATTATAAATAATATAGTTTTATATCTAGTCTTTATAATATAATTTAAAAAACATATTTAGGAGTATATTTTATGAAAAAAATATTAGTTATAAATGCAGGATCTAGTTCTATTAAATGAACATTGTTTAATGAGAAATTGGTTGTTGAGGCTAAGGGAATTGCTCAACGCATTAAGTTGAGACAAGGTATTCTTACATTGAAATATAAGGAAATTAATAAAGATTTTGAAATACCTCTTCCTACGTTTTTAGAAGCTGTCAAACAATTGGTAAAACAGTGAAAAGAATTCAATATCATAAAAGATTTTAATGATATTGAAAAAGTTGCATTTCGTATTGTGAATGGTGGTCCAAAATTGCAAAAAACAACCCTTATCGATGAAGAGAAAATCGAAATTTTAAAGCAATCAATAGATTTGGCACCAGTTCACAACCCTGGCGCAATTGAAGCAATTGAAGCATTCAAAGCTTTATTACCTTCTGCAAAAATGTCAATGCATTTTGATACTACATTTCATCAAACCATGCCTAGGATCTCGTATTCATATCCTATAAATAAGGATTTAGCAAAGGAATTAAATATTAGAAAGTATGGATTTCATGGATTAAATCACAATTATATTACTTTAAAGTGCCAAGAAATTTTAAATAAAAAAGACGTTAACATAGTTAGTTTACATATCGGAAATGGTGCAAGTTTATGCGCTGTGCAAAATAGTCAGTCAATTGATACGAGTATGGGTTTTACACCACTCGCTGGTATTATGATGGGGACTAGATCAGGAGATTTTGATCCATCGATTATTCCATTCATTCTAAAGCACAAGGATATTAGTGTTGAAGAACTATTTAAATTATTCAATGAGCAGTCTGGTATGTTGGGCGTTTCTGGTATTTCATCTGATCTAAGGGATATTCAAAAGGCCAAGGTAACTAATTCAGATGCGCAATTTGCTCTTGATTTATATACCCAAAGAATTGCCGATTATTTAATTACCTATTTAAATAGAATTACAGAAAAAGTTGATGCTATAGTATTTACTGCAGGCGTTGGCGAAAATGACAATTATATAAGAAGTGAAGTTATAAATAAAATAAATATTGTCAATCTTTCACTAGATAATAAGAAGAATCAATGCCGAGATTTTAGTGATTATAAGATTATTTCTGATGCATCAAGCGCTATTCCTATTTATGTAATTCGTGCCGAGGAAGAGCAATTCATTGCAAATGAAGCAATAAATTTATAGTTTGATTTAAAGTAGCCTTATAAAGCTACTTTTTTTTCTAGGTATTGCAATGATTTTGAAACAATAAGCAATCATGATTAATTAATATATAATTAATAAAGATATTAAATTTTAATTAAAGGAGTTAATGTTGCTTCGATTATTTAGATACATGGATCATAAGTATAAAATTTTATCAATTATAACCATTTTGCTAACATTACTTCAAGTTATCTGTTTTTTATTTGTGCCGATTTTCATTGGAAATTTATCTAATTTAATCGCACAAAATTCATTTTTACAATTGCATAAAGACCAAACAAGTATATTAGATTATTCTAAAATCAATATTCTTAGGTTGTTTACAATTGAAGGAACACTCTCTTATTCTATAAAGTGGTTTACCTCATATTTTGCTCTTGTGTTATTAATTGGAACAATAGTAACCTTATTAGGGTCTATGCTTGCTTCATATATTTCGACAGGTGCTGCAAAACATATTCGAAAGTCGTTATGACAGCATTTAACAATTCTTTCGGAAAAAGATATTGAGTTTTTTAGTCATTCAAAAATTTTAACAAGGTTTACTATCGATATATCTAGGATACAAATTGGAATTTCCTCTGGTTTAAGATTAAGCATTATCGGCCCTTGCAATTTAATTTTTGGGTTAGTTTTTGCTTTGCTAACTGATCTGAATCTTTCAATTACATTAGGTGCTTTTGTTCCTGCATTATTTGTTATTATGGCAATAGCAGGAATGTCTTCTATGAGATTATTTCCAAAGGAACAAAAAGCATATGATGAAATTAATAATGAAGCAAGAGAAAGTATTTTAGGTGTAAGAGTTATTAAATCATATAATCTTGAAAATGTTCAATTAGATAAGTTTCAAAATAGTAATAAAAACTGGTCGAACGTAGCTAAAAAATCTTGAATTATTTATCATATTACTTTTTCATTTATTAATTTGTTTGCAAATATTGTGACTTCATGTATATTATTAGCCACTGGCTTTATTATTAGATCAAGAATTAACCAAGGTTCTTATGGTGTGATAACTGATCTGAAAGTTTTTAAGGATTTTAGCGATGTATTATCCTTATATAAAACAAAGATATCTAATGCTACAACATTTATAAATTATGTAATGTTTATTACTATTGGGGTAGTTATGTCTTCATTTGCAGTCTTTTTAATTTCTCGTGGAAATGTTTCATCAAAAAGAGTTATTGAAATCTTAAAAAAAGAAGCAGATATAGATTTTATAAAATCTAATAAAGTTATTACTAAAGGTGAAATTGAATTAAAAAATGTTTCATTTAAGTATCATGAAGAATCCGAAAATTTTGTTATAAAAGATATTAATTTAAAAATAAATCCAGGTGAAAAAATCGGAATAATAGGGCCGACCGGATCAGGCAAGACAACGCTTGCTAGATTACTTAGCCATGAATTTAAAACTATCCACGGAAGCATTAGCATTGATGGCAATGATATTAATGAAATTGATACAACTTCTTTGCGAAAAAATATTTCATTTGTTTACCAAAAACCAATTTTGCTTTCTGGAACTATTAAGTCTAATTTATTAATGGCAAATAACAAAGCTACACAAGAAGATTTAGAATATTTTGCAAAATTAGCATTTGCTTATGATTTTATAAATGCATACAATGATGGATTTGAGCATGAGGTTCTTAAAAATGGATCAAATTTGTCAGGAGGACAAAAACAGAGAATTTCAATAGCTCAAGGCCTTTTAAAGCAACCAAAGATTTTGATATTAGATGATGCAACATCTGCTCTTGATACTAAAACTGAGAAAATGGTTAAGGATAATATTGATATGCATTTTTCTTCAAGAAAAATTGTAACTATTATTATTACCCAAAAAATATCATCAATTATTGATGCTGACCGAATACTGGTAATGGAAAATGGTTTGATAAGCGATATCGGGACGCATAAAGAGTTATTAAAAACTTCGAAGCTATACCTAGAAATAGCAAAAACGCAGTTAGGAGGTTTAGATGTATAATTTGGACCCTCTTAAGGTGGATGATAAGCAACAAAGTTTAACAAAAACCCAAAAAAAGAATATTCAAAAGCAAAGAAGAAAAATAAAAAGAGACGCTTTCAAAAGATTAATTTGGTATTTGAATTATAGAAAAGGGAATCTTTTTTGGATAATTGTCTTTTCAGTTTTTTCGGCCTTATGTTTAACTACCGGTACTTTCTTTTTAGGATATTTTATTGATAATTTTTTATCTGCTTCATTTCTTGTTGGCGAAATAAAATCTTTAGTACCAGAATATGTTGATAATTTTAATATTTCAAGCTTTGTGTGACATTTTGTTTTACTTATATTAATATTTGTTTTTCAGCAAATTTTTTCGTTAATTTCAAATGTTTTATCAGTTAGAGCCTCAATTTTGTCATGTTTAATTATGCGAGAAGATGCTTATAAGGCGATTATGAAAATGCCTGTTTCATTTTTTGACTCAGTTAAGACTGGCGAATTAATGTCTATACTAACTAGTGATATTGATAATATAAATAATGGTATGACTGGAAGCCTTAATACTATTATTATAACTTTTACAACAATCATTTCATCCTTTGGATTTATGTTTTACTATTCTGCTTATTTAACTCTTATTACTTTATTTTTAATGCCTTTAATGCTTTGTTTTGTTTTTATTGTTTTAAAGAAGGCTAATCCACAATTTAGAAAGCAACAATCACGTGTTGCTTCATTAAATGGGTTCATTGAAGAAAATCTTGCTGCACATCATTTAATCAGATCACTTGATTTTACTAAACAAATTGAAGACGAGTTTATTATTAGAAATAATAAATTATATAGTTCATCTCTTAAGGCTAATCTGTATATTGGTTTAATGTGACCTCTTGGCAATGCCGTTATTAATATATTGCAATTAATTATCGTTGTAATCGCTTCTGCATTTACGGTGGCAAATATTGGTACAGGCTCTAATTCTAATTTTACGCCTGGGGTTATTATTACATTTGTTTTATACATAAGAGTTATGGCTAATAGTATTGTTCGTGTTTTTGAGAATCTTTCGTCTATTCAAATGGCGCTAGTTTCAGCAGTTAGAGTAATGAATTTGGCTACATTCAAACCACTTGTTGATGAAACCAAATTGAGGTCAATTAATTATACAAAGGGAAATGTTTCATTTATGAATGTTGATTTTTCCTATACAAATGATGTTAATAATCTTCAATTAAAAAATGCTTCATTTATGGCAAAAAAAGGCCAAGTATTTGCTATTGTTGGCCCTACTGGTGCTGGTAAAACTACGATTATAAATCTTTTAAGTAAGTTTTATTTACCGCTATCTGGTAACATTGAAATTGATGGAAATAATTCGCGCGATATTAAAGAACAAAGTTGAAGACAACAAATATCGATTGTTTTGCAAGATACATTTTTATTTAAAACCACAATTATGCAAAATCTTCGTTATGCTAATCCAAATGCTACTGATGATGAAATAAAGGAAGCTGCAAAAATTTCGCACGCAGATGAGTTTATAATGCGATTAGGAAATGGATATGAAGAAATTATTGAAGAAGGTGGTGCTAATTTATCGCAAGGCGAAAGACAACTAATTGCTATAACACGAGCAATCATTGCTAATCGAAATATTTTAATTCTTGATGAGGCAACTTCTAATATTGATACGAGAACTGAAAAAATAATTCAAAAAGCAATGATGAAATTAATGAAGGGTAAAACTTCGTTTATTATTGCTCATAGACTTTCGACTATTTTGAGCGCAGATAAAATTTTGGTTGTTAATAATGGCGAAATTGTTGAATCGGGTACTCATAAGGAATTATTAGCTAAAAAAGGTTTATATGAAAAAATGTATAATTCATCATTCAGGGAAGACTAGCACCTATTTGTTTGCTAACTAATAAAGCCATTTTTTCATGGAGCTAAATTAAAAAATCTGGTTTAAATCCAGATTTTTTTGTTAAAGCAATAATCTTTGTTATATCTTTTGAAAAAACCTAATTTTACTTTTTAAAAGTTTTACAATTCTCTAAAATTTTGCTAATTTCATCTTGACATATTTCTCTGATTTCGCCCAGATTCAAATTATTATCTAATTTTAGTGTGCCTATTGATACTCTTTTTAGGTAGGTTATTTTATAACCAAAAAAATTTAGCATTTCCTTAACTTGATGAAATTTACCTTCATAAATAGTTATATAGGCAGATTTAGAGTCTATAAAGATAAACTCATATCTTTCTACATGATAATTATTTGCAATGATAATTGGTTTGGGATAGTGATTTTTTATTTTGTCATCAAAAGGTTTATTAGTCTGGAAATAATACGTTTTAGGTATTTCAAATTTTGAGTTCATAATTTGGTGGCCTAAAAAACCATCATTACTTATTATTAATAATCCCTCTGTGTCTTTGTCAAGTCTACCATATGAAAAAAATTTATTGGGATCAAGGTCAATAATTTCGAAAATTGTTTTACTTTTTTTATCAAAATTTGCCGTTATGTATCCTGATGGTTTGTTGAAAATAAAATATTGTTTTTCTTTATATTCAACTAGCTTACCATCAATCATAATTGTATCATTATTAATATCAACACAAATTGGCTTAAGGATTGATTTATTATTTATTAGAACCCTTTTAGCTTTTATTATTTTTTTGCATTCATTTCTTGAAATGTTAAGATATCAAGAAATGATTTTTTCTATTCTTATTTTCATTATATTTCATCTTGTATTCTATTTAGAGCATTAATGTAAATTTCGAGCGATTTTTTTATTTCTTTGAATGCGAAGCATTCGTTTGGTCCATGCATTAAATGCATATATTTTGTTGAACCAAAGGCTACGCAATTATTAACTATACGTGCGTAGGTCCCTCCACCAATTGCTAATGGTAGCTCTTCGGTATTCATTGCTTCATTATATGTTTGCATTAGTAATTTTATTAATTTGCTTTCCGGTGACATAAACATAGAATTTTTAGTTCCAACTACTTCAAAATGTACATCCGAAAAATTGCATGAAAGGTATTTTTTTATAGAATTTGTAACCTCTTCAACAGAATGGGTTGCCGGGACTCGCAAATCAAAAGTTATGATATGTTTGTCAGAGGTTGTTTTGATAATACCAAGATTAGCACTAAGACTACCCGAGAAATCATCATAGTCTGGAAAAATATTTTTTAATCTAAAATCACGAGTTTCTAAATTTTCACTAATAAATTTTATTAGATTATATCTTAACAATTGGGGATGTTTTTCTTTTAGTTCTAGGATTGATTTGATAATAGCATTATCACCTTTTTCTGGCGTTGAACCATGACCACCCTTCCCTAGTACACTGTGTAGTTCTCCGTTGTATATATATTCAGTTTTGTCTGGTATTTGATTTACAACATTTCCGGCATTTATTTTAAGATTATCAATTTTATTAAAAATAAAACTAACTTGATATATAAGTTTTTCTGCAAAAATAAGTGGCCATTCTCCGTCAGGAGTATATGAAACATATGGATGGCCAAAGTCTGCAAGATAAAATTTCATTGATTTCATAGTTGTCTCTTCGGAAATCCCAAAGATAATTCGAATAGACCATTCATCCTTGACTAGACCATTGTCTTTGAGATATTTCATTGCATACATGTTAATGATTGCAGGACCCTTGTCATCAAGACTACCTCTACAAATTATTTCATTATCAGTGATTACTGGAACAAAGGCGCTAGTTTTTCATTGCTTTTCATCGCCAGCAGGAACAACATCTAAGTGAGCTAAAATACCTAGAATTTTTGCCCCATTACCAATTTGTGCATATCCATATCGATTGTGTGGATCTTTATATGTTTCAAAGCCAAAAGAATCAGCTAATTTTAGGGCATAGTTTAAAGCATTATCAGCGTTTATACCAAATGGATATTTTCCTTCTTGCTCTATACTGATGGAAGGGATTTCGCATAAGCTTGCAATGTTTTTGATCATTTTATCAAACGCTTCTTTTTCTTGCTTAAATTGAATATATTTTTTCATTTTAAATCCTTAAAATAAGATTAATTTTTAACTAATTTTATAGCAATCCCTTTGTTTTGAAAGACGTAATTATCGTCATGTTCAAAATAGACCTTTATTAATTCAGGATAGTCAGTAAATGGGTTACGATTTCTTTGATGTTTATAAACACCATTGTTTCTATCGATATCAAATTGTGAAATTCCATCTAATTTATTTCATTTTAAATAAGTTTCTAAATATTTTTGTTTTATTTGATTTATGCCATTTTCTTCAAAAAATACTCTTTGTGCAGAGTGGTTGTTTGTAATATTTTTGTCTCTATAAGTTAACACAAAATAGAAGAAAACTCTTGCTATATCACCTTTAAATTCATCTATTACTTCAAAAACCTGCTCTCCATCTTCTTTTCCAATTCCTAACTTTGAACCATTGCTTGAAACTATTTTGCCATTTTGAGTTTCTCCATATGGTAAATTACCATGGATAGCATTGACTTTTTTATCTGACGGTCAAACATGGTGGGCATCATTTCTCATTGGCCCTTGTTTTGCAAATCAGGATTGTGCAATGATATGTTCACGATTCATACCTTGCCCCTCTTTATTTCCAATGTCACGATATTTGCCAAATTCAAAGTTGTATTTGTCTTTTCCCCCAATTATTTCCGTATATAGATCTAAAACTGTGCCATCTTTTTCATAATACTTATCAACGAATGCATCAACATAAGTATTGTGCAACTTTGCATAAGCAGCTCTACCGACACCCGTTTTGTCTCGGTTTTGTAGTTGAATCATAAAAAGTTTGTCTCTTAATTCTTGTCCACTTAATCCATTTAGTGATTCATAAAATTTATTCGAGTTATCATATTGGATGTGAAATCCATTATTTGTGGTTGGGGCAGCGCCATTTCTTGCCAAGGTGTTATTATCTTGTCCTTGTTGTCTATTATCTTTCTCTTTCTTATCGGGAGTAATAGGATTATTCTCGCTTCCTGTTTCTGTTTTTTTATCATTCGGATTTGCTGAAGGACTTATTTCCCTTAGAGTTTCATTATTTAATATTTCAATTTCCTTAATTAATGAATCAAAGTTTTTAGAGTTTTCCTTGCTTTCTATAATCTCTAGCTTGTTTCATAGTTTATTTAATTTTTCATTATCTTTTATTTTAAGGATGTTTTTTAGAAGTTCTTCTTTTTTATTTAGATATTTTTTTTCATTTTCAGAAGTTTGCGTTTGCGTTGAACATGAGGACAAAATCAAAAATGTTGTTGGTAACGTTAGCGTTGTTAAATAAATCATTATGTTTTTTGAATAAGTTTTTTTCATATTAATAATTTCCTTAGAATAAATTGGTTAACATTTTAATTATAATACTATTTAATTTTTAGCGTTTTTATAATACTCTAATATGCCTTAAAAGAAGGTTAATACTTACGACATAGAAGTTGTGTTATTTTATATTAATAGCAATGTTCTTAACATTAAAAAAACACACCACAGTGTGCTTAAAAGGTTACAAAATATATTATTATTGTGATTTTGCTTCAGCTTTTCTTGCTTCTCTTCTTAGGTCGCGGGCTCTTTCTTTAGCTAATTTGTGAGCTCTTTTTTCAGCTTTAACCTTATTTGCTAATCTAACGTCTTTTCTCATCGCATTTCCTTTCAATATTTGCTAATTTTATTACTTTAGAAGGATAGTTAATATTATAACTATTTTTTCTTAATTTGCTCAACTTTTTGCTCGATCAAATCAAAATCAATATCATCCATTGCTTTTATTTTTTCTTCAAGCGATAATGATTTCTTTAAATGTTCCTTATTTGATATTTTATGATTAAGTTCTTTGAAGTCATTGGCCGCATCAAAAAGGTTAATTTGATCTTCTTCATCAAAGATTTGGTTATTAATCTTTAATGAATTAGTGTAATAATTTTTTTTAAATAGTGTTGTTTCAGTTGTTTCTTCGATGCTGCTATTTTTTGTTAAATTATCTTGAAATTTCAGTTTTAGAATTTCTTTTTGTTTACTATCATCTTCAATAAGTTTGTTTATTTTTATATGCTGAATTAAGTAACCCGAATTATTTAATTCATTGCTAAATTTATTTAATTTTTCGATCTTAATTTTATCACTTTGACTGCACTTAAAATCAAGTTTTTGTGTTTCATTATTTTCATTTGTTATTAGTAATTCAAGGTTTTTAGTATTTACTTCTAGACATTTTGGAATGCAATTGATATTTTTTAAACAGTTGAATAATTTGGTCCCGCGGTTTGCGCGCCCTGTATATTTTATGTCCCTCATATTTCATTGTTTATACATTCCGCCTTCAGTTATCATTGTTACTACATTTAAAGGTAAACAAGTTGTAAAAGCAGACACAAAAATTTTTTCATTTGTTTGTAATTTAGGCAATAGTTTTATGCCTTGCGCTTTGAGGGCTAGATCAGTTGAAAAAACATTTTCATTTAATAAGAAATATGAACCATTATTAAGCAGTATAAAAATATCCTTCTCATCATTGCCAATTTTTGCATCGATTAATTCATCATCATCATTTTTAAAATTTATACAAATTCTCTTCTTGTTTAATACTTTTGAATTAAAGCTAGATATCTTTACTTTTTTAGCGAAACCATATTTTGTTATTAGTATAATGTTAGCATACGATTCATATGATGTTATTTCCATTACTCGAATAATTTTTTCATTGCTATCAAGATTCACTAATGAAGATATATGCATACCCAATTCTTTTCATGAATTATCTTTTAAAATATGTGCTTCAATGATGAAAAAATTACCCTTGTTAGTAAAGAAAATTAATTTTGAAAGAGAATTAATTTCATCATAATATTTAATTGCATCTCCTTCTTTTAGTTTATATGTAGCAAAGTCGTTAGCATTATGGATTTTTGTACTAATTTTTTTGATATAGCCTTCTTGAGAAATAAAGAAATAAAAATTTTCATTTTTAGCAAGAAGTTTATGATCAATATCTTTATTTATGCCTTCTTCTTTAATTATGGTTTTTCTATCCTGTGCATATTCAATTTTTATTTCAGTTAGTTGTTTTATTAAAAAAATATTAAATTCGTAGTTATCACTAAGTAAGGTTTTACATTGCGTAATTAAAGCTTCAAGGTTAGTTTTTTCTTGCTGAAATTCAATTTGATCCATTCTCGAGAGTTTATATAATCTTAGCTCAGCTATGGCTGTTGCCTGAATTTCACTAAAATTAAATGCCTTTATTAGTGAAAGAATTACACCTTTTTTGGAATTATCACTTTCCTTGATTAATTTGATAACTTCATCAGAAATTTCTGCTACTCTAATAAAACCTTCAACGATTTCATGGCGTAATTTATATCTTTGAAGATCGTATTTTATTCCATTGGTATTTATTTGTTTTGAATGCTCAAGAAATGCATATAATGCTTTGTAAAGCGATAATAGGCTAGGTGCATTTTTATATATAGCAAGCATATTGTAATCATAATTAACTCTTAGTTTAGTTTTGTTCATTAGATATATCATGATTGCCTCGGCATTTGCATTTTCTTCAAGTTCAATGTATATTGATAATCCATTGCGATCAGATTGATCTCTAATTTCTTTAATTCCAGAAATTACTTTTGAAGAAATGATTGTATCAATTTCAAAAACCATTTTCGACTTAACTACACCAAAGGGAATTTCAGTAATTTCTATGCCAACAATGTTTTCTTTTTTGTCATAAACATAATTATATTTTGAGGATAGTGCAATTTTTCCTCTTCCGGTCATAAAAGCATCGTGAATTCCTTTGGTCCCGTTAATTATGCCTCCGGTCGGAAAGTCAGGGCCTTTAACATAATTCATTAATTCGCTAGTGGTGATATTTGGGTTTTTAATCATAGCAATTAAGGCATCAATTAGTTCGCCTAAATTATGGGGAGGAATTTGTGCTGCAAAGCCTGATGCAATCCCCATTGCTCCATTTACTAGCAAATTAGGAAAAAGGGTCGGTAAGACAACGGGTTCATATTCTGAATCATCAAAGTTTGGAATCATTGGTACTACTTTGCGCTCCAAATCTTTTAGCATTAGTTCTGTTATTTTTTCTAATCTTGATTCTGTGTAACGCATAGCAGCAGCTGGGTCATCATCAATTGAACCCTTATTTCCATGCATTTGCACAAGCGGATAATTGCTTTTTCATTCCTGAGCCATTCTTACCATTGCTTCATAAACAGAACTATCGCCGTGTGGGTGATATTTACCTAAAACATCCCCAACAATCCGTGCCGATTTTTTGAATGCCTCCTTGTTTCTAAGTTTTAGATTTCACATTGAATAAAGGATACGACGTTGTACTGGTTTTAAGCCATCTCTGGCATCGGGTATTGCACGCTGTTGAATAACATATTTTGAAAAACGGGCAAAACTATCGCTCATAATGTCGACCATATTCTTATCAATAATATTTTCAATTACTTGGTCATAATTATTTTTATTTTTCTTGTCCATAAGTCGTGCCTCATTTATTTTTTATTAATTTCAAATTCATCAATACTTGAAAAGTCGATGTTATTATTGATTCAATTTTTTCTTGCCTCCGAATCATCACTCATAAAGGTAGTTATATACCTTTCTATTAATGCTTGCTGATCGATGCCTACCTTAATGATTGAACGAGTTGCAGGATTCATTGTTGTTTCTCAAAGTTGGTCAGCATTCATTTCTCCAAGCCCTTTATATCTTTGGATTTCGTAGTTTGTATATTGCGACGTTATTTCTCTTAGTTGTTCTTCGTCTCAAGCATAGAAATATTTGTTATTTGAGTTTTTAATTGTTATTTTATATAATGGGGGCAAAGCGATATATACCATTCCTAATTCAATTAGTTTTTTCATATATCTTCAGAAAAATGTTAATAAAAGCATTTGGATATGGGCTCCATCAACATCCGCATCAGTCATAATAATAATTTTTCCATATTGTGAATTCTTGGCATCGAATTCGCTACCAATTCCAGCTCCAATCGTGTTAATAATTGTTGCAAGTTCTTCATTTGCAAGGACATCAACTAACTTGGCCTTATCAGTATTCATTACAACCCCACGTAAGGGAAGAATGGCTTGAGTCATTCGATTTCTGCCCATTTTAGCCGACCCTCCGGCCGAATCACCTTCGACTAAAAAAAGCTCTTTGATTGTTTTGTTCTTTGTTTGTGCAGGAGTTAATTTGTTTGAAAGAATTTTTTTTGAATCGAGTTTATTCTTTACCTTTCTAGCTTCATTTCTAGCATTTCTTGCCGCAATTCTTCCGTCATATGTTCGCTTAATTTTCTCGATGATTTTGTCAGCTTCTTGCTTGTTTTCATTTAAAAAAAATGTAAATTTTTCACTAAAGAAATCTTCAACAGATTCCCTTGCTTCAGGCGTTCCTAATTTATCCTTGGTTTGCCCAACAAATTCAAGAATACTTTCAGGAATTTTTAGTGATACTACAGCAATTATTCCCTCTCTAACATCTAATCCATCAAAATTAATTTTTGTTTTAGAACTTGAATTTTTTGCATACCATTCATTAATTGTTTTGGTTAATGCAGATTTAAATGCTGTTTCATGAGTTCCTCCATCCCTAGTTTTAACATTATTGACAAAGGAATATATTGATTCACTATAGTTTTCAGTATATGCTAACGATATTTCAACCTCAATATTGTTTTTTGATTTTCCTGACGCAAAGAAAATTCTACTGATAAATTTTCGGCCCTCGCCAACAAAGTTAATATATTCTTTAATTCCTTCATTGGTTTGAAAAACAACATTTTCGTTAGTATTTTCATTGATATAGTTGATTTTCAAATTTGATATTAAGAAACTGGCCTCTCTTAATTTTTCTTTAACTGTTTCAGATGAAAATTTCGCTTTTTTAAATATTGAATAATTAGGTCAAAATTGAACCCTAGTTCCACGTTTTGTAGTTGGTCCTATAATTGTTGTTTTACTTGTAATTTTTTCTTGTTCAAAAGATGTGAAGTATTCTTTTTTGTCACGATAAACGCTAACTTCAACCTTAGAACTAAGAGCATTTACTACTGAGGACCCAACGCCATGAAGTCCTCCACTAGTTTTGTATGCCCCATCGCCAAATTTACCGCCAGCATGTAATTCGGTAAATACTAGTTCAACACCACTTTTTCCTGTCTCATGTTTATTGATTGGAACACCTCTTCCGTTGTCTTCAACAATAACAGACCCATCACTTTTTAATATTACCTTAATATTATTAGCATATCCGGCTAATGCTTCATCAATAGCATTATCAAAAATTTCCCAAATTAGATGATGTAATCCGTTTGAATCAGTAGAACCAACATACATTCCAGGTCTTTTAATAACTGCCTCTAAACCCTTTAAAACTTTTAAATCTTTTGCTTCGTAATTAGTTGTACTCATGATAATTAATTATATATTTTTTGAATATTTAAATAAAAATTAAAAAATATAAAGACACAAATGAGTGTTTTATAGACGTTGGTTTTTATTGTTTTCTTCCAGTTCTTGGTTAATCATATGAATATCTGCATTCATAATTTTTTCACCCAAAAAGAAAATAGCAATTTTGTTAATTGTTTTATTTTTAGTTATTTTATATATTTTTGCAAATGTGATTTTAATAATATATCTAATTAAGAAAAAACAGGTAAGTCAGCTAATAAATAGTATGCTAGTGATGGAAATTAAAACTATAAAATTATTTGATTGCATTAGAAAATGTGTTCCATTATTTAAAATAAGATAAACAATTCATGCTGTAATGAGAATGATAGGAATAATAATTGCATAAATGCATAAAGCAAGAAAGAAAATGTAATTTCTTTTAAGTTTTGGATATTTTTTTAGTTTACAAAAAAAATTATTTTTATTTGTCATTTCTTAAATTAAATGTTTTTATTTCAACTTCGTTAATTATTTCATTCTCAAGTTTCTCAAGATTTTCAAGTTCTTCTTCTAATCTTTTTGCTTCCTCTCTTGTGGGTTTGGTGACTGGGAATCTTGGGGCAAAAAGTTCACATGTTTCGCAAGCTTTTTGGATCGATATTTCCATTGTGTTAATGGCTTTGGCAATTGTGATTGTTTCATTTTTATCGAAGCTTAATAATGGTCTAAAAATAGGCAAATCACAAACCTCTGATATTGCGTGGATTGATTCTAATGTTTGCGAAGCAACTTGTGCTAAATTTTCACCATTCGAAATTGCTTTTATATTATATTTTTTGGCTATTTTTTGTGCAATACGGTAGAAACTGCGACGCATTAGTGTTATTTTATATTTTTGATTTGATACAAGACCTATATAATTCATTAATTTTGTGTAATTAATTTGAAAAAGAGTAGAAGATCCTTGAAATTTGGTTAATGTTTTGATAATTTGTTCGATTTTCATAGTCGTTTTTTCATCGGTATGAGGGGGTGTAATGAAGTTTAAAAATTCAATCTTTAATCCCCTTTTTTGCAATAAATGTGCAGCAACAGGAGAATCGATTCCACCACTTATTAAATGTAAAACACGTCCTGATGAACACACTGGCATTCCACCAAGGGCATAAATGTAATCGCTAAAAATATATGTAAATTTGTCTCTTATTTCAATATATATGGATAAATCAGGATTGCTAAGGTTTACAACTTTATTTTTAAAATTATTTAATATAAAACCGCCAAAGTGCATATTGATTTCCGATGAAGTTAAATGATAATTTTTATTATGTCTTCTGGCATTTATAGCAAAAGAGTTGAATGATTTTTTCGAGGCTAGTTCAAATACTTTTTTTTCAATATCTTCAATATTGGTTGATGTCTTATGAACTATTGAATAAGATGAAATTCCAAAAATAAATTTTAGGGATTTTAAATTTTGCTCTGAATACTTACAAAAAGCTCTGTCGTATTCCATTCTTAACTCATTTTTAGGTATATATAGTTCAATATTTTTTCTTAATTGATTAATGAAATCCTTTTTATTTTCACCTTTTAGTGTTAATTCTCCGTATCTAATTAATATTTCCATTTCTTGATTAGCACACATTTTATTTCTCCTTTGACTTATTAATTAATTTTAGCGATTTATTAATTATTTCATCATATTTATTCTGATATATTAAGTTAATTAATTCAATATTTTTTTCTTGAAATTTATTCTTTGTTAGCAAGTTAAAATTATCGATTAGATGCCTTGCAACCAAATATTTTATGTTAATCACAATAATTTTTTTTTGAATGACTTGATTTATTAAGTTTAGTTCATATTCGTCATTTATATTTTGCTTTTCTAGCAATGATTCAAATTTATTTTTATAATAAATTATTTCCTCATTTAATGGTATTTTAAAGTCATGTAGTCCAAATGTCTCAATTAACATATTGGTCATTTTATCCTTGAAAGCGGTCTTATCTTTTTTGTTTCAATTATTTTTAAATTGTCTTTGAAAAAACGGGATTTTACACATTTTTTTTAGAATATTATTTAGATTATTTAATCTTTCAAAATATGAAATATTGCTTGAATTTTTTTTATTTTTTGATTTAAAATACGCCAGATTTTGGTAATAAAATTCATAAAAATTATTTATTAATAATTTATATTTTGCGTTTTGACGGTCTGATTTAAGATTTTTTCAATTTTGTATATCAAAAAGATCAATTATTTTGCTTATAAGCTCAGAATTTGATTTTAATATTTCAAAACTATCTATTTCTTTTTTGATTTCAATATACTTGTAAATTATTTTTTTTGAAAGGTTTTCAAGTTTTGTTTTGAATGTTACAATTCAATCAAAAAAATTAGTTTTATGAATTTTAATTTTAATTTCTTCAATCACACTTCTAGTTTCATCGATGAAAGAATTTAGCATTTGCCAATTAAAAAAAAATTGGTGAAAAGATGAATACTTGATGACAAGGTCCTCAATAAATTTAAATGGAATTTCAATATTATTTTCAATATATGAGTATAGTGCTAAACCATTTTTTATAAAGAACAAAAAATCATTTAATATTTTCTTGACATTTTTTGAATTAATTAAAAAATGATTGTTCCAACCTTTATATAGTTGAAGCTTACTACTGTATTCAACAATATTTTTTATTTCATTGTATTTTTCATTAAATTCAATTGAAAAATCTTGAAAGAAAATGTTGTTTTTATTGTTATCAATACATTTATTTATATTTAAGAAGGCGGATTTTAAATTATTTGAAAAGATGAGAAATTTTGAGATATTTTGACTTTCAAGAAAAATAAAATCTTTGTTTTCTTTTATTGTTTCTTTTATTGTTTTTCATTCGACAATTGCTTTATTAAAAATTTTTTTAAATTCAGGACTTTTCGATTTTTTTTCTTGTATGTTTCTTATGTTATTAATCATATGCAATTCATTAAGAAAAAAAGTTATTTTTGATAGTGAAAATTCAATAATATTTATTACATTAGCAGTTATTTTCTCTTGGTATGTGCATTTATTGTTTTTATCTGTAAATTCATGAAATTGATTATTAATTTTTTTAATTTTTTTTAAATTTTGGTTTATGTATTCAATCTTTTTTTGAAGTTTCTTGATTTTAAATTCCTTTTTTAAAGATCGAATAATGAAGGCGATAATAATAGGTATTATCCAAATTACATTTAACAAAAAATACAAATAATTGTGTACCATAGTAAGTAAAATTATATTTTATATATCTTATTTATTGTTCACAATATATCTAAGTCTAGTTTTATTTGAAAAAAATGTAAAAAAATAATATAATTTTCCTTATATGAGAAAGCAAAAGAAAGTGTCACTATCTTGTCAGGAATGCTTGCATAAAAATTATTCTGTTAATAAAAGTAATGAAAAAAGACTAGAGATTAAGAAATTTTGTAAATATTGCAATATTCAAACAATTCATAAAGAGGAAAAATAAGGTATGCTAGAAAAAACAAAGATGAGTCCTGAAGAAAAAAAAGAGATTAAAGATAGAGTAAGAAGAGAGAAAGCTCTTTTAAAGGAAAGAAAAAAGGATGAAGCTAAGGCAACGAAACTTTACACTTTTAGAAATTTAGTAAGGGAAATTAAGAGAGTTGCGTGGCCAAGTAATTTCAAGTCTTGAAAATGGTTTGGAATTACTATTGCCTTTGTGTTAATCATGGCTATATTTTGCTTTGTTATAACTTTAATTTTTACCGGTTTATGAAATGTAGTGGGTATTAGAACATAATATTTTTTAAGGAGAAAAAATGTATTCAGATTGTAAGTGATATATGATATCAACTGTTTCAGGCAAGGAAGATAACGTTGTTGAAGCATTGAAAAACAAAATTAGTTCTCAAAAAATGGAAGATTTCTTTAAGGATATTAGAATTTTTAAGATGCCCCATTTGTCTAGCAAAGAATTGCAAAAGAAAAGTAGGGGTGAGGAATACAACATTAAGTATGTAAATATTTATAAAGGTTATATTTTTCTTAATATGATAATGACTGATGAATCCTGGTATTTAGTTCGTAATACACAATACGTTACTGGTTTGATTGGATCTTCTGGAAAAGGTGCAAAACCAACGCCAATCAGTGAAAACACCTTTGAAAAAATGGTTGAAAAAGAAAGGATTCTCATTGAGAAATTTGAAGCGGGAGATATTGAAACAGCATTTAAAGAGGGGATTATTGTTAAAATTAAGAGTGGTATATTCAAGGGCGAAGTTGGCGAAATTATTAGAAATGATGACATTGAACAAAAAGCATTTGTAAATATTGAACAATTTGGAAGAAAAGTGCCAACGGAATTCTCACATAATGACCTTGAGATTTGCTCTTAGTTATTTATGGTATTTATTTTAGAGGAGAATTATGAATAAAATAACAAAAACGTTAATTAGTATTGGTTCGATTTCTGCTTTGACTCTCCCATTAATTGCCATTTCATGTACTAACTATAAAGCAGAATTAGAAAGAGAAGTTTCTCTTGCTAAGCAACAATTATCTAATATTGAATTTGCTGATGATTATGAGGACAAATTAAGAAAAGAAATTATTGACGCTGAAAATATATTAAAAAATAATAGCAATAAAAATATCGATTATCAGAAGGCACTTAGTGATTTTATTGAAAATACAAATAAAATTCTTAATGATAATAAAACAACAACTGAAAAATATAGTAATAACCAAAGAGATGTATTTATTTTTTTAAATACATTAAAGCAATATGCACATGAACAGTTGTCAGATAAAAAATATGATGAATTGAAAATTGAGTTAGTTAAACAATACAGCGCAAAAGAAGAAGAAATCAAGAAAATAAATTCAGTTTTATTTAATGATAATGCTAAAGCCAAATTAATACAAGAACTAAATAAAATTCTTGATGACATTAAAACGAAAAAAGCTGAAGTTGACAAAAAAGCCAGTGCTAAATTATTTTAAAAAAGAAGAATCATAAAATATTTGAATCTTCTTTTTTGTTTTTATATAAGGAGATTATTTTAAAAAAATGAAGGAATTTTGGTTTAAAGAAGGCGAAAAGCTAGATGAATTAGTTAATTATCTTCTGTCATTTAAAAAAATAGAAGCTATATTATTAGATGGGGAATTGGGTGCAGGGAAGACAACATTAACTGCGCAAATAGCCAAAAAATTAGGTGAATCTAAGGCTGTGGTTTCCCCAACATTTAATACTATAATATGCTATGATAAAATGGTACATATTGATGCGTATAAATTAGTTGGTGATTTATTCCCATATGAAGAATATTTTGAAGATAAAATTGTTGTTATTGAATGGTCAAAAAACATTATACATAATTTTAAATATTATTTTAATATTGAGGTCAGTCTTCATGAAAGGGATGGTCAAATTTTTCATTTATTTAAAATAACTAAGCAAACTTGTTATCAAGGCTTATTCATTGAAACTTCTTTGCCAGATTTTTGCATAGCTTTAACTGAAAATGGTAATGTAATTGACCATATATTAATTGAAAAACTAATTAAAAAAACTGATAAATTCTTTGAATCAATAGATGAGTTATTAGGAAGAAATAATACAAAGTTGAATTATCTAGATAATCTTTACATAACAAATGGACCTGGAAGTTTTACCGGGACACGTTTAGCCTTTGTTTTTGCATCTACTAATAAACTTCTTCAAAATGTAATCGCAAAAAATGATATAAAAATTTTTATTGCGCCAACATATGATTTGTTTTTTAAACAACTAAATTTGGACGTTATTTATATAAAAGCTAATAGGCATAAGGCATATGAAGTAATTAAAACTAATTTAGGAATAACTATAAATTTAGTTGATAGTATAAATTCAGTAATAGATTTTAATTACCAAAATTTCTTTAAAAATTTTAGTAAATATGTTGATTTATTTAGAGAATCAAATGACATCTTAAAAGAGGAATTAATTTATGCTTCTGATCCTCAAATTGGAGGTGTTTAATGAAAATTTTTGCTATCGAGAGCTCTCATGATGATACCTCTTTTGCTATTTTGGAAGATAATAAGCCTGTTTGAATGAAAACTATATCTCAAACAGAAATTCATAAAAAATATGGTGGAACCATTCCAGAAATTGCTTCGAGATTGCATGTTAGAAATATTGCATTATTAATTGAGGAATTTAAAAATATCGTTGTTAATAACAAGGAGATTTGTAAGAATATTGATTATATTGCTTATACTAAGGAACCGGGATTGGTAGGATCGTTGCAAATAGGTTTTATTGTTGCACAAACAATGTCCAGAATATATCAAATACCAGCAATTGGGTTAAATCACTTAGAAGGCCATTTTTATTCAGCTTTTATATCGAAAGAATTAGAATTTCCTGCCTTATGCTTATTAGTTTCAGGTGGACATTCGCAATTGATGTTATATACTGATTCTAATAGTTTTGAGATAGTCGGTGAAACTTTGGACGATGCCGTTGGTGAGGTTTATGATAAGATTGCTAGAAAACTATCATTAGGTTTTCCGGGTGGACCGATTATTGATAATATTTGAATTAATAATAAAGAAAAATATAAAAATAAATTTTCAATTCCGCATACATTAAATGAATTAGATTTTTCATTTAGCGGAATCAAAACAGCCGTTATAAATCATTTTAATAGTCTAATAAATAGAAACGAAGAAATTAATATTAATAAGATTGCTTGTGAATTCCAAAATACGATAATTGCCTACCTTAAAATTAATTTAGAAAAGGCAATTAAAAAGTATGGACCAAAATGTATTACTTTAGCAGGAGGAGTAAGTGCTAATAAAGGAATTAGAGAAATGGTGTTAACCCTTCACAACAATGTTTATCTACCATTAATGGAGTATACAACCGATAATGCAATGATGATTGCTAGACTAGCTTATGAAAAGGTAAAAAAATAATATGTGAAAATTTATAAAAAGTTCAACTTCACAGGAAAATTGATTAGATTTTACCAGCTATGAGATTGTTTTTTGAGGGCGCTCAAATGTAGGAAAGTCTTCGTTAATTAATGCTCTAGCTAATAATAAATTAGCAAAAACTTCTTCAAGTCCAGGACGTACAAGATTAATAAATTATTTTGAAACTAATAATAAAAAGATTGTGGTTGATTTGCCTGGCTATGGTTATGCTAGTATGTCTAAAAAAGAACAGCAAAAAGTTAGCGGAATAATAGATTATTATTTTCGCAACAGCCCAAATGATAAGATAGTTTGTTTCTTAATTGATGCCAAGATAGGTTTTATGCCGATAGATTTGGAAATGATTGAGTATATTAATAATTTAAAAATACCATTTAATATTATTATTACTAAAATTGATAAGGCTAACCAATCACAAAGGCATAGAGTAAAAATCCAGGCACTAACATTTAAAAAAGAAGTAAATATTTTTATAGTCTCATCAGAAAAAAAAGTAGGGTTGCAAGACATTATCAAACATTTTGATTTTTAGTATTTAAATATGTTGCTTTCCAAAAATTTAAAATTACTAAAAATTAAATAATCTAGGTTTAATTTAGTGCGCATTGGTCCATTTTTATATCAATTTTTGTATAATTTTACATATGAAAAACAAAGAAGACAAAAAAAGATTACTCATTTTAATAATTCAAGTATTTACTTTATTTATAGTACCAATGATTCTTTTGTTTGTAGGATTATTCCATTTACCTAATAATTGAAGAGTTCCTATTATTGTTATTTATTCGCTTTTAGTATTGGGCCTTGGAGTTTTTATATTTTTCATCATAAGAAGATATTTAAAAGAATCATCAATTGCAAATCAAACCCTAAATCAGTTCATTCAAAATGAAATAAGTGATCAAGGGATTGGTACTATTATTTTTTTAAATAATGGAAGGATTATATGAGCTTCAAACTTTGTTATTAACAAATTTGGTAAGTCGATAGTCGGAAAAAATATAAAAACTGTTTTTAATATTGAAGAATGAGATGGGAATAATAATAACTTTGTTTTTAAAAAAGATGACTATGAGTACGATGTTCAGGTTATTTTTGAAAAAAATATTGTTCAGATTAAAGATATAACTATTCAAACAGCTTTATTAAATGATTATAAGATGCAACGTGTTGTTTTTGGCGAATTTCATATTGACAATATGAATTTATACCAAGTATCCTTATCACAAGAAGATCTTTATGCTATATATTCAAGTTTCGGGTCCTTGTTTGATGATATTTCTAAAAGTTATAATATTATTTACCGGCAATATGAGAATGGGCGTTTCTTTGTTTTAACTAATCAAGAAACTCTTGAGCAACTAGAAAAAACCAACTTTGAGGCATTTAATCAACTTAAAAATAAGAGTCTGCATAAAGGTATATCCTTGACATTGTCTGGTGGGTTTTCATATGGTTTATTCAAGTTGGAAACACTTGATAAATTAGCCAAAGAGGCATTATTACAATCCAAAACCCGTGGTGGAGACCAAATAACTGTTTTAACAAAAAATGAACATCCAAGATATTATGGAACTAGCTCAGAAATAAACATCAATATGTCTCGCACTAATGTTAGCTATATTTCTAAGGTTTTGATTGCAAAATTAAAGTCTAAGAATATTAACAAAGTTATAATTTATGGTCATAAGAACGCTGATCTTGACGCGCTCGGTTCTGCGTGGGGTATTCATAAATTAGCAAGAGCTTATGAAAAAGAAACATTTATTCAAAACAAGACATTCGATGAAACCACGCAACGCGTTTATGATCATATGAGTCCATTAGACAAGCAAATCTTTATATCGCCAAAGGAAGCGACATTATTAAATGATAAAAAAACACTTGTAGTAATTTGTGATGTTGCTGATGAAACAAGAATTGAAAATCCCAACGCATTTAAAGGTATTGAAAAGGATAATATAATCATTATTGATCATCATCGAATCGGGGCAAACCCATTATATGCTTTTAGAGAAAATACTTATATTGACTCATCAGCATCGTCAGCCTCAGAAATTGTTAGTGAAATAATTGCTATTTCAAATAATGGCGACAAGATGGATGAGATCACAGCACAATATTTGTTAAATGGCATTTATCTTGACACTAATAATTTTCAAAAACAAACAAGTTCCAAGACTTTTTCAGCAGCTGCCTTATTAGAGATATGAGGCGCTAAGATCCAAATTTCAGTTAATACTTTAAAATTAGATATAGAAACCTTCAAACAAGTTTTAGAACTTCTTGAAAACTTGCAGGAGGTTAAACCTGGATATTTCATTGCTTATAAGAATATTCTTGTTTCCCCTGATGTAATTTCAATTGCTGCCGATGAAATCCTAAGAGTTAATGGAAGAAAAGCAGCCTTTGTTATTGGCAAATTAGCTGGGACTAAAAAATGTAAGATGTCAGCCAGAGGAATTGATACTAATGTTCAATTAATTGCAGAAGCAGTTAACGGTGGAGGACATTATGGCACGGCAGCAGCTGAAAGTGATGAAAATATCGAACTTTTTGTTGATAACTTAATACAAGCGATAGTGAGTGTAAAAAATGAAAGTAATAATAATTAAACAATATGATAAATATAAAGCAAATGAAATTATTGAAATCAATGATGGGTTTGCAAAAAATTTCTTAATAAAAAACGGTTATGCTCAACCAGTGAATAAGCAAACTCTAGCTAATTTAGAAAGAGTTAAACAAAACATTGCCGAAGATCATGCAAGGGAAGTTGAAAAAGCGATTGTTTTAAAAGAGCAAATTGAAAAAATAACTTTAAACTTTTTCTTAAAATCGAACGGAAATATTGTTCACGGTTCAATAACCAACAAGGCTATTGAAAAAGAATTAATAAAACATAATATTAAAATTAGTGCTCATGCCTTAAATAAAGATTCTTATAACACCTTCGGAAAACATTATATTAATGTAAAGCTTCACCCGGAAGTTAATGCAATTTTATTAATTCAAATATTCGAAGAAAAATAATTTTATAACATAAAAAAACAATAAAATGAAGGGAGCAAAATGAGCATGCAAACATTAAATCCAAGAGAAACTGCTATTGCTAATAATGAAGCCTCCTTATTGGGATTAATTTTATCTGAACCTGAAACATATTTGAAAATTGCTGTTTTAATAAGGCCAGAAATGTTTCACTTTAAGAGTCATCAAATATTATATTCTGCTATTGTTGAAGTGCATAACTCTACTGAGCATTTTGACCTTTCTAATTTATTGGTTTACTTAGAGCAAAAAAAGCAGTTTGATTTAGTTGGTTCATTTTATATGAATACTCCTGAATATATTGGCTATTTGGTTCAAAATGCTGGTTTCTTGAGCGAAATTGAAATATATGTAAAAAACATAATTGATCAATATAAAATCGATAAACTTAATGAATTAATAGTTGATATTAAAAATACTATTGATAATAAAACCTTTAATGTGTCGGACCTTTTATCACATATTCAATTATCCTTGATCAATATTGATATATCAGAAATTAATTCCTCATTTGAAAAAATTGGCGATGTTGCAAACAATATAATGCAACAAATTTTGCGCAAGGAGGATAGTGATATTGGAATAGGATTGCAACTTGGTTTTCCAGAATTAGATGAATGCTTGCTTGGTTTAAATAGTGGGGATTTAACTATTATTGGTGCTAGACCGGCTATGGGTAAAACGGCCTTTGCTTTGAATATTGCTAATAATGTAGCTAAACAAGGGAAAAACGTTTTATTTTTTAGCCTTGAAATGTCCAATCCACAATTAGTCCAGCGTATGATTTCTATAGATTCAACTGTCCCTATTTACAAACTTAAAACCAAAGAATTAAGTATTGATGATCAAAGAAATTTATCTCATACTGTCGAAAACATGTTCGAGTGAAATATTGTATTAAATGATCTTGCTACTTTAAATATTTCGGATATTATTACCTTATCAAAAAGATACGCCCGAAATGCTAAGGTTGATCTTGTTATTATAGATTACTTGCAACTTATTGGAGACAATTCAAAAAGGTCGCAAGAAAATAGACAACTTGAAGTGGCCAAGATTTCACGTTCATTAAAGCAACTTGGTCGGGAATTAGCATGCCCTATTATTGCCTTAAGTCAATTAAGCCGTAGCGTTGAAAAACGTGAAGACAAAACCCCTATAATTTCTGATTTAAGAGAATCTGGAGGTATTGAGCAAGATGCTGATAGAGTTATCTTTTTACATCGCGATGACTATTATCGAAACAAAAAAAATGATCAAAATGCTAATAACGAACAAAAGGAAATGTTTTCAACAACAAACGTTATTGTTGCCAAAAACCGTCACGGATCAACTAAAACTATTCAATTAGGGTTTTATCCTGACTTTAATAAATTTGTCTATGTCTTAAAGGAACACGGCAACAACAAACATCAAATTTTCAAAGAAAAGGAGGATTAAATCATGGATAAAAAACAAAAAAACTTAGATAAAAAAATTCAAAAAACGAAGCTCTCCGTTGAGCAAAAAAAGGCTCTATATGATGAAAAAATGGCTATCTTAAACCCACAACAAGTAACCATTTTTAATATATGAAAAAAATATCCTAAAAAAGTTATTTGAATGTTATTGAGTGCTTTTTTATACAATATAGCAATTACTGTTTTTCTTAGAAAGGCAGCAACTATTGCTTCGGGCACATCATCACTTTCGCAAATTATTACTTTTACTGCTCCTGCTACTGCACAATTCTATGGTTTATTTTATGTATTAGTTAATTTACCATTAATGTTTGTTTTTTGAAGAATGAACCCGAGAATGTTTATGGTTTTAACATACTATTGAATGCTATTTCAGGTTATTGTTCAATTAATATATATAGAATATGACGGTCGTGGATCAAATCCAATTGTTAACTTTATTAATCAAAAAATTTCATTCTATAATCCGGTTGGCGAGAATAATTTCTATTGAGCTCCTTTCGGAATTGATACGAGAGTAGTTTCAAAACTATATAACAACGGACAAAGTAAAGAAATATTAAAAGTTCTTCAAGGCGAAAATTTAACAATTGAATTTGATAAAGGTGCTAAGGAAGTTATTACTTATTTTCAAAATCAATATGCTCCAAAAGACTTGAATTTGATAGTTAAAAATATTACTGATTCTGCATTAGTTGAACAATTTAAAATAGGAAAAGTATCACTCTTAGGTTCAATACCTTTATTATTAAAAGATACTAAAATTTATGGTGTTTATGATGGACAAAATTGGCCGGTTCTTGTCTATGCTATTATGGGTGGTGCTTCAGAAGGATTTGCTTCTATAGTTGCATGAAGACAAAAAGGTTCTATTGGAGGAACATCAGTTATTTCTAACTTTATTGCATATAAAAATAAAAAACCAGTTGGTAATGTATTCTTAATGGTAGCAATTTGTTTTTCATCTTCATCAACGATTATCATTGGTTCGTTAGAATTTAGCGGAAATATTACAGGCCATGTTTGAAATTCGGGCTTATTCTTAGTGAGAATTTTAGGTACTATTTCATATTTATTAGTATTTTCGACACTTGTTAATAAGTTTTATCCTAAATATAAGAAAGTTAAAATTGAGATATATACAAGATATCCTGAAATTGTTGCTGAACAATTTAAAAAGATTGGTTATGCTCACTCATTTAATATCTTTAATGGCGTTGGTGGATTTAGCCATGAGGAATTTGGCAAAATTGAAACTGTTGCTTTATTTTTAGAAAAAGATATTATTATGGAACAAGTTAAGAAAGTAGATAAGTCTGCGTGAATAACTACTTCAAATATTCATAATATATCGGGTGTGTTTGATACATCGTTTGTTGATTAAGAGTCTATATAGAGACTCTTTTTATTTTTTATAATACTAGTTTCGTATAAAATAAATTTTTATTTCGTTAAAAACTTTATAATTTAATATATTTTATTGGAGCAAAATGAGCAAAAAAGTAATTTTAGGAATGAGTGGCGGAGTTGATTCTAGTGTGTGCGCATACCTACTTTTAAAACAAGGATACGAAGTTGAAGGTTTGTTTATGCGAAATTGAGATTCATTTTTAAACAATGATTTCTTAGGCAATGAAGACATTTCACAAAATATTTGTCCACAAGAACAAGATTATCAAGATGCAAAGGATGTTGCAAATCAACTAAATATTAAGCTACACCGTGTGGATTTTGTTAAGGAATATTGAGACAATGTTTTTAAATACCTAATTAATGAATATGAAATTGGCCGTACACCAAATCCTGATATTTTTTGTAATAAATTTATAAAGTTTAAAGCTTTTTCGGATTATGCATTTAATGAATTAAAAGCCGATTATATTGCTATGGGTCATTATGCATACACTAATGATGGGGAATTATTTCGGGCCTTTGATCAGACTAAGGATCAATCGTATTTCTTGGCTCAATTAAACAATGAACAACTAAAAAAGGTTATTTTTCCTCTAGCTAATATAACAAAAAATGAAGTAAGAACAATTGCTAAGAAGCTAAACTTAAAAACTGCCTTTAAAAAAGATTCAACAGGCATTTGTTTTATTGGCGAAAGAAGATTCACAAAATTTCTTGAAAATTATATTCCTGCTCAACCAGGTGACATAATTGATATTGCCACAAGCAATAAGGTTGGGGAGCATAACGGCGCAATGTATTATACAATTGGTCAACGCAAGGGTTTAAATCTCGGTGGATTTAAGAAACCTTATTTTGTTGTTGGACATAATATTAAAAAAAGAATTATTTATGTCGCCAATGAGGACCATAAAGAATATTTGTTATCCGATAAGATTATTGCCAAAGATTGAAATTTAATTGCTAAAACATATAATCAGGAAAACCTGTCGGCCAAATTTAGATATCGTCAAGAAGATATCAAATGTAAGATTAAACTTTTAGACAATAATGAAATTGCGGTCATGTACAATGAAACAGAAGCTATAACCCCAGGACAACAAGTTGTAATTTATGATGGTCAAAAAGTTGTAGGGGCAGCAATCATTGATAGAATTTTTTATAAACAAAAACAAAAGAATTTTTTATAAATCAAATAATGATATAAAACAAGGAGAAAAAATGCTTTCATCAAAACAAATTAGACAAATGTGACTTGATTTTTTTGCTTCAAAACAACATCTTGTTGTAGAATCTAAATCTTTAATACCTCAAAATGACCCTTCGTTATTATGAATTAATTCGGGTGTGGCAACATTAAAAGATTATTTTAGCGGTAAAAAAGTTCCGCCCGCAAAGAGAATAACAAATTCGCAAAAATCAATTCGTACTAATGATATTGAAAATGTTGGTATAACCGCAAGACATCACACCTTTTTTGAAATGCTAGGAAATTTTTCTATTGGTGATTATTTTAAAAAAGAAGCTATTGCATTTGGATATGAGTTTATTTTTAATGTATTGAAACTCGAAAAAGAAAAAATATATATAACATACTATGAAGAAGATTTGGATACATATAATAGATGAATTGAGTTAGGTATAAACAAGGACCATCTTATAAGCGGAACAAGAGATACTAATTTTTGAGATGTTGGTCAAGGACCTTGTGGACCTGATACTGAAATTTTTTATGACCGGGGTGAAAAATATGATAAGCGCGGCATTGAATTGTTAAAAGAAGATATTGAGAATGACAGATATATTGAAATATGAAATATTGTATTTTCGCAATTCAATAATGATGGCGAAAATAACTACTCTGAATTAGCTACTAAAAATATCGATACTGGTGCAGGGTTAGAAAGAATAACCTCTATTATTCAGGATGCGCCTACTAATTTTGATACTGACCTATTTTTGCCTATTATTAGAAAAGTAGAAGAATGAACAAAATATCACTACGATATAAATAACTATTTTACAAAAGAGCCAGAACAATTAAAAATTAATACTTGATTTAAGATTATTGCGGATCATATTAGAGCAAGTGTGAATGCTATTAATGATGGCGTTAGCCCTTCAAATGTTGGTAGAGGATACATTATTAGACGTTTAATAAGAAGAGCTTACCGCGCTGGTTTATCATTAGGAATACAACAAAAAACTTTTTTATATAAATTAGTTCAAGTTGTTAAGGACTCATTGATATATGAAATCGATGTTAAAACTGTTTCAAGGGTAATTTCTGATGAGGAAAATTTATTTGCTAAAACCATTAAAGATGGCGAAAAACTTCTTGAACACGAACTAAATAAAAAAGGTTTTATTGATGCTAAAATTGCCTTTAAAATGTTTGATACCTATGGCTTCCCTATTGAATTAACGGCTGAAATATTAAAAGAAAAGAATATCGAAATTAATTTGCAAGAATTTTATGATTTTCAAAAGGAACATCAAGAACGTTCAAAAGGCAGCTTAAAGGCTGCGATGCAAAAGGTTATTAATTCGCTTTCACTGGTTGACAGAAAAATTTCTGAATTTATTGGTTATGAATTTCTTGAGTCTAGATCAAAAATTATCTATTTGCTAAATGAGGAACAGGAAATTGATAAGGTAGATGGCGATGATGATTTTTCATATGTTATTCTTGACAATACTCCTTTTTATGCAACTAGTGGTGGACAAAATCATGACTTTGGCTATATGATACAAGGAAATAATAAAATTGAAATAATTGATGTATTTAAAGATAAATACCAAAATCATGTTCATTATGTTAAAGGAAAGATTAATAAGAATTTACCTATTGAATGTTATGTGGACAAAGAAAAAAGAATTAATTATGCCAGAAATCATAGTTCAACACATATTATGTTCCATGCTTTAAGAAGAACTTACACAAATGATATTATTGAACAACTTGGTTCAAACATTCATCCTGAATATTTTACATTTGACTTCGGATTAGATCATCGGCCAACTAAGGATGAAATTAAAAAAATTGAGCATATTATGCATGAATATATTGCAATGCAGGCTAAGAGAAATTATATTATTACTTCAGTCAAAAAAGCACAAGAAATAGGGGCATATATGACAATTGATGAATCTGAATATTATGATGCTAATAATGTCAGAGTTGTTGAATTTGAAAATATTACTAAGGATTTATGCGGTGGGACACACGTTGAAAATTCTGGCATAATCGAGAACTTTAAAATTGTTTCTGTTGATTCAAAGGGAACTGGAATTTATCGTTTGAAGGTTATTACCTCGGAAGAGTATGTTAATAAACATTTACATAATGAAATTTTAGAAAAGCAAAAATTATTGTCTTCCTTGGTAAAGAATAATAAAGCATTAGAATCTAATTATAATTTATCTTATTTGGTAGATATTCCTAGCCTTTCATCGCAGAAAGAAAAAATGTTGGATTATTATGATGAAGTCGAAAGTAAATTAAGAGAAGATTATAAGAAATTATTAAAAGAAAAGAATAACGAATCAGTAAATTTAAATGCTTATAATCCTGAAATAATTGGCAATAATGTTAAGTTATTCATAATTAATGAAAATGATGCAAGCTTACTAAGAAAAATTGCTGTGCAAATTCGTGAAGCAAATGCTGATGCATTGATAATCGGTCTTTCTAGAATTAAAGATGATAATTATTTTTTAATTGTTGCTTCAAAACAATATGACTCAACAAAGATTTTTAAAAGGATAATTTCTAACTTTAATGGTAAAGGTGGCGGTAATCAAATAGTATCGCAAGGATCAATCAATTCAACTAAACAGATTAAAATAATTATGGATGAAATTAAGGAATTAATAAATGCGTAAACTAGCTATGGATTTAGGCTCAAAAACATGCGGTTTTGCTATCAGTGATATTAATAATATAATTGCTTCTGGATTAGAAACACTCTATTTTGAGGAATGACATTTTATCGACGTTATTAGGAGAGTGAAATATTGACTATATGAAAGTCAATATAAGAATGAAATTGATACAATTATCTTAGGTTATCCAACAAGAATGGATTTTTCAAGAAGTCCAAGAACAATCATGGTGGAAAAATTTAAGCAAAGACTTCAAGACAATGTTGAAATAAATGTTATTTTACAAGACGAGAGAGAAAGTACAATATTTGCTGAAAATATTTTATATAATGCCGGATATAACGGCAAAAAAAGAAAAAATAAAAAAGATTCATTAGCTGCCCAAATCATACTAGAGGATTATTTAAAAAAAGGTTAGATTTATGGAAGAAATAAATAAAAATAACAATAAAAACATACGACAAAAATTATTTATCTTCTCACAAGAAAGAGAAATCATTTTGGAAAACAATGTTAAAATGTGAGTTTTGTTTTCGATTGAAGAAAATGGTGAAAAATACATATTTTTAACTAATAAAAAAGGTATTTTTCTATTTAGACAAACAAAATCTCATATTTTAGAAGAGGTAGAAGATGAAGGGATTGTTTCAATCTTAAGTGATTTATTAGAAGAGTTTGCTAATGAATTTGAATTAGTAGATGAAAATGGTGAATCTATTGAACACATTTTGTTTGAAGCTGAGACGGTAGATAATTTATGCACAAATTAATATATATATCATCTATTTCTAACGGGACAAGCAAAATACCTCCCAACGTAAGAACGGGATTAATTATTTCTATTGCTATAGCTTTATTAATTGCCATTATTGCTCTTGTTCTTAGCCTTTATTATAAGAAGAAGGCTATTAAAAAATATTTATCTCCTAATGAAGAACGAGAAAAAGAAAAACTTATTAAAATTAATCCTAATTATGGTGTAGTTCTAAGTGGTATTAAGAAGTTTTATAATAATGATTTAAGTGATTTTTTTGTATGTTTTGTTGTTAATACCATTTATTTAAATGATTACCATAATATTTATATAGAAGATGATGATAATTATCTTGCTTTATCAGTATCAAATTTAGCTAATAAGAAAGTATTTTTTAATGGAACAATAGATTTAGGTATTAATGAAAAAATTTTATATGAATTTCCGGATCTAAAATTTGAAAATATTCAAAGTGTTGCTAAGCTTCCAAATGACAATGAATTAATAATAATTTTAAATAATAAAGATCAATTATTGGAATCAACCATAAGTTCTAAAATAAACTTTTTAAATCCAAAAGGAATAATGATTATTGAAAATAATAAAAACATTAATTTAGATTTGTTAAAGAAGATATCAGCAAATCTTGGTTTGCGTTATGAAACTTTAAAATTCAAAAATAAAAGTGTTATACTTTTAGCTAAAAATAACATAAAAGACATTGTTGAAAGAGGAGAAAAAGAAGATGGAAGATAAAAAAATATATTTAACAAAGGAGAGCCTTGAACAATATGAAAAAAGATTAGCATATTTGCAAGAAGAAGCTAGACCATTAGTCATTGAAGAAATCAAGGAAGCTAGAAATCAAGGTGATTTATCAGAAAATGCTGAGTATGATTCGGCCCGTGATAAGCAAGCCGCCATTGAAAACGAAATTCTAGAAATTCAACATATTTTAGAAAACGCCCATATTATTGTTGAAGACACAACTGGTTCTCATATTGTTAAAATTGGTTCAACAGTTAAGGCTTTAAATTTAAAAAATAATGCTGTTTTAACTATTATCATTGTTGGCGCACTAGATGCAGATCCATTTAGTGGGAAAATATCTAATTCTTCTCCGTTAGCCAAAGCAATTCTTAATCATAAGGTCGGTGATATTGTAGAGGTTGAGGCCGCTCCTAAATATAAGGTAAAAATTGAATCAATAATGTAGCTAAATATCCAGATTGTAGATAATTAAAATATATATTGTAAGATATAATAATAAGTTATAGAACTTCCGTATTTTTTAAAAATATAAGGAAGTTTTTTATTTTAAATCTTGAACTTTTTGTAATATTTGCTTTTAGCAAAAATATATAAAAAATTTTGTTAAATTTATTTTATTTTTTTAACTTAATCATGTATAATGATATGGTACTTATTTTAAAAACGTTCTTATTTAATGTAAAAAATTAAAAAATTTTCATAATAAAAACTTTAAAATAATGTATACTTATAAAAGTGCACTTTTTTGTGCCTAATATGTAGTTCTTTGAAAACTGGATACGAATACCATAACGTCAATTTTAATTTTTTAAAAATATAATAAAACCAAAATCAAATTTTAAGAGTTTGATCCTGGCTCAGGATGAACGCTGGCTGTGTGCCTAATACATGCATGTCGAGCGAAGGTAGCAATACCTTAGCGGCGAATGGGTGAGTAACACGTGCTTAATCTACCCTTTAGATTGGAATACCCAATGGAAACATTGGCTAATGCCGGATACGCATGGAATCGCATGATTCCGTTGTGAAAGGGGCCTTAAAGCCCCGCTAGAGGATGAGGGTGCGGAACATTAGTTAGTTGGTAGGGTAATGGCCTACCAAGACTATGATGTTTAGCCGGGTCGAGAGACTGAACGGCCACATTGGGACTGAGATACGGCCCAAACTCCTACGGGAGGCAGCAGTAGGGAATATTCCACAATGAGCGAAAGCTTGATGGAGCGACACAGCGTGCACGATGAAGGTCTTCGGATTGTAAAGTGCTGTTATAGGGAAAGAATACTTGGTTGAGGAAATGCTTCCAAGCTGACGGTACCCTGTCAGAAAGCGATGGCTAACTATGTGCCAGCAGCCGCGGTAATACATAGGTCGCAAGCGTTATCCGGAATTATTGGGCGTAAAGCGTTCGTAGGCTGTTTATTAAGTCTGGAGTTAAATCCCAGGGCTCAACCCTGGCTCGCTTTGGATACTGATAAACTAGAGTTAGATAGAGGTAAGCGGAATTCCATGTGAAGCGGTGAAATGCGTAGATATATGGAAGAACACCAAAGGCGAAGGCAGCTTACTGGGTCTACACTGACGCTGAGGGACGAAAGCGTGGGGAGCAAACAGGATTAGATACCCTGGTAGTCCACGCCGTAAACGATGATCATTAGTCGGTGGATAGTTCACTGACGCAGCTAACGCAGTAAATGATCCGCCTGAGTAGTATGCTCGCAAGAGTGAAACTTAAAGGAATTGACGGGGACCCGCACAAGCGGTGGAGCATGTGGTTTAATTTGAAGATACACGGAGAACCTTACCCACTCTTGACATCCTTCGCAATGCTATAGAGATATAGCGGAGGTTAACGGAGTGACAGATGGTGCATGGTTGTCGTCAGCTCGTGTCGTGAGATGTTTGGTCAAGTCCTGCAACGAGCGCAACCCCTATCTTTAGTTACTAACGAGTCATGTCGAGGACTCTAGAGATACTGCCTGGGTAACTGGGAGGAAGGTGGGGATGACGTCAAATCATCATGCCTCTTACGAGTGGGGCAACACACGTGCTACAATGGTCGGTACAAAGAGAAGCAATATGGCGACATGGAGCAAATCTCAAAAAGCCGATCTCAGTTCGGATTGGAGTCTGCAATTCGACTCCATGAAGTCGGAATCGCTAGTAATCGCAGATCAGCTATGCTGCGGTGAATACGTTCTCGGGTCTTGTACACACCGCCCGTCACACCATGGGAGCTGGTAATACCCAAAGTCGGTTAGCTAACCTCGGAGGCGACCGCCTAAGGTAGGACTGGTGACTGGGGTGAAGTCGTAACAAGGTATCCCTACGAGAACGTGGGGATGGATCACCTCCTTTCATACGGAGTACACACTGTTATGGAAAAAA
>NZ_JBSQBC010000006.1:0-49587 GCF_053851675.1 Mycoplasma sp. 1781 | reverse complement strand
CACATAATAGAATTCCAATATTTTTAAAAGATAGAAATATTAAAACAAACCAAGACGCTAATAAATATAGACACGAAATTATTGCAATGCTTAATGATATAAAAACAAGAAAATCAATTACCGATTCTGAAAAAAATGAATTTAGAAAACCAAACAGTGCAACTCTTGAAGCTTATTTTGATTTGCCAATTAAAAGACAAATTTTTAATGGAATTGTAATATTAAAAAATAAAAGTCACATCAAAAAATGATGCAACTTTTATGATCGGCGCAGATCAACAATACTATTTTCAAATAAACAACAAAAGATTTAAAGCTTTTGAATTAAATGAAAATGATATTCAAATGTATGAGAAAAAAGCATATAGTAAAAAGCTTCCTCTTGAAATATCGGTGGTTAAAAAAAATTGTGAAACATCAAGAAGCTAGATATTAGTGCAATCAAATGTTATCTAAAAAAAACAGAAATTTTAGAATCTTTTGTTAAAACTGGTCTTATTTCACAAAGAGAAATAGATTTAATGCGATCAATTAATGAAGATTTATAAAAAAATAAGAAGAGATATAAATAAAATTGTAATTTTATAATAAATTATTCTATTCCTAAAGTAGAGCTATTTTTTTATTAGAAATTATGCAAAATGTATAATTAAACAAATTCAAAATATCGGTGGCTCATTTTTCACGCTAATTAATGAATTTACAAATATTGTTAAAAAAAATAATAAAAAGTTTATAATTATAAAGCAATATATAGTGTTGCCACCATAGCCAAATGGCCAAGGCATAGGTCTGCAACACCTTGATTACCGGTTCGAATCCGGTTGGTGGCTCCATTTAATGCGCCCGTAGCTCAATTGGATAGAGTGTTTGGTTACGGCCCAAGAGGTTGCGGGTTCGACTCCTGCCGGGCGCGCCATTTCAATAAAATGACCAAAAAAACGCGAATGCGTTTTTTTATTTATTTCATTAGATAAAATTAAATTGTGAATAAAATACAATTAATTCACAACTACTTAATTTTAGGAGTACTTAAAAAATGAAAGATCAAATGAAAGATAAATTTAAAAATGTTATAGTTAAAACACCAGCTTCTTCAATGACAATGGGAATAACATCGGCTCCTGAATTAGGGAAGCCAATTTATAGTCTAGCTCTAATTCAACACGAAAAATATATTGATGCTTTAAAAAGCTGCGGCGTAAATGTTACCATTTGTCCAAAAAATGAAGATTTTCCTGACTCATGCTTTGTTGAAGATACAGCTGTAATTGTTACAGGAGAAATTGCAATATTATCTAATCCTGGTGCAGCATCACGTAATGGCGAAAAACATGAAATGCTGACATATCTAGAAAAATTCTTTGACAAAGACCACATTTTTAAAATCGAAGCCCCTGGAACGCTTGATGGTGGTGATGTTATGATGGTTAAAGATACTTATTATGTTGGTATGTCTGATAGAACAAACCGCGAAGGCATTCGACAATTTCATAATATTTTAGCTAGTGTAGGAAAAAAATGCATTCCAGTTCCTATGACAGAAATGCTACATCTAAAGACTGGCGTTAATTATCTAGAACATAATAATCTGTTAATTTCTGGGGAATTTATACACTACCCAACATTTAAAGAATTTAATCAAATTATTGTTGATAAAAGCGAAGCATATGCTGCTAATTGCATTTGAGTTAATGAGACAGTGATTGTACCAGAAGGATATCCACATACTCTAAAAGCAATTCAAGATTTAGGAATTTACAGGGTTATTACTTGTGATACATCTGAATATAAAAAATTAGATGGCGGACTAAGCTGCTTATCGTTAAGATTTTAAAACACTAAACTGGGTTCAAACCCAGTTTCTTAATGTTTTAAATATAAAATAAAGCAATAAAAATTATTGCTACATATATATCAAAACATAATTTATATGTTTAATAGGTACTTCTTTATATTAAATAAAGTGATCAAAATGTATTAAAATAAAAATAAAAGCATGCTTGTGGGTTGCATGCTAATATATTTTTTTTATGAAATATAATTTAATTATAAAGCATATATTTTTTTTATTAATAACTTTGATTAAAAATAATTTAAAAACTCAAAAAAGAGCTTTTTATAGTCATTTACACCAATATTTTCAGGTCTAGACATTGGATGAATATTCAATCTCTTTAATATTAATAAAACAGTGCTTTTATTATATTTTAATATCAAATTATTAACTAATGTTTTCCTCTTAAATTGAAAACATAATTTTAAAAAATCTAAAAAGGGCGATAATTCAAAATCTATATTATCAGCAAAATCAATTCTTACAACCATCGAATCAACTTTTGGACTGGGATTAAAATCAGAAGATTTTGCAACAATAACCTTTGAAACATTAGCAATACTTTGAAGCGCAACACTTAATTTAGAATAGGTTTTTGAATTAGGCTTTGCAATTAATCTATCCCCCACTTCTTTTTGCACCATTATAACAGCATGTTTAACATATTTATAATTATCAATTAATTTAAATATAATGGGAGATGTAATATTATAAGGAATATTACCGACAACGACTTTTTTAAATTTTGAGACCAAATCAGCATCTAAAAAATCTTTATTTAAAAACTTAATATTTTTTGGTACTTCCTTGTTAATTCATATATCATATAAATCTTTATCTAATTCATATGCTTCAAGACTTTTTACCTTATCAATCAACAAATTTGTAATCGCTCCAAAACCGGGCCCAATTTCAATAACGTTTTCATTTTCCACGTCAGCTGATTCAACGATTTTTTGTTGAATTTTTTTATTAATTAAAAAATTTTGCCCAAAACTTTTTTTAGCCCTTATTTGCATTTTCTATATACCAAAAACCTTTCTAACATTTAGTCTTACCTGCTTTACAAGTAACTCCTCATCTATACCCTTAAGATTGGCAATAAATTGGTATGTATATTTGACATATGGACTAATATTTGGTTTACCACGCATCGGTGTTGGCGCTAAATATGGTGTATCTGTTTCACACAAAATTCTATCAATAGGAATATTAATAACAGCTTCTTGTAAAGCTCTTGCATTTTTAAATGTTACTACGCCAGAAATTGAATAATATATATTTTTATAAGGCAATGTTTTCTTAACAAAATCAAGATCCCCACTAAAGGAATGAAAAATAATATTTATATCATTAAATTCAGAATTCTTAATTATTTCAAAAGCATCATCTAAGGCATCACGAACATGAAGCATTGCAGAAATGCCATGTTTTCTAGCTACATTTAATTGTGAAATAAAACTTTCCTTCTGAATTTCTTTACTTGGAGAATTATCATAATGATAATCAAGTCCAATTTCACCAATAGCAATAACATCATCATTGATGATAGACTCAATAAAATTGCCATCGCTACTTCCAACTGCTTCAGTAGGATGAATCCCAATAATTGGGTGTAAAAATTCTTTATCTTTTTTGCATAAATTAATAACTTCAACTGAATCGTTTTTCGAAGTTCCTACAATAAAAAGCTTTTCCATATCTTGCTTCTTTCAATCTAAAATAACACTATATGGTTCATCATAATATTCCTTAAAAGGATGAGTATGGACGTCTACGTATTTCATTTTATTTTATAACTCCTCCAATAATTGTTTAAAAATTAAAAATATTTTCTCTTTTCATACACTTTTTTTAGTAATATAAAAATTTTCATTTTTATGCAAGAAGTCTGACACTACCTTTATAACAGCAATTCCTATTCCTAATAAATTAGCGCAGTGTATTAAAGCACAAGCCTCCATATCTAAGATCCCAATATTTTCAAAATTATCCTTAATTTTTTCAATATCATTTTTAGAAAAAAACTTATCAGCAGACAATAAATCAGTGTTTTTTAGACCTAAAATGCTATTAACTTCCTTAGATAAAATGGAATTTGTCATAAACTTGTATTGATTATTAGGTAATTGTCCTAGCTTGTAATTCGGTAATTTAGTCAGATCAACATCAAAATAATATGAATTTTCAATGATAAAAGCATCGCCAACATTAACATCTAAAATGCAACCCGCCGGCCCAATATTAACAATCTTTTCAACCTGATAATCTTTTTCTTTTAACTTAGCAATGCTTTGTGTTAAGCTAAATGAGGAATTAACCTTACCAACACCGCAATACAATAATGCAAATTCTTTTTTTGAATAATTTGATAAGCACAAATGTAAGCTTGTATTCTCATTTTCAAATAAATTATCTTCCAAAAAGAAAATATTATTTAGAATGTCTATCTCACCTTTTTCAGCTACAACAAATAGGTTAATTTTTTTCATTTTATTTCCTTATAATATAGTAATTTATAATAAAAAATTCTTGGGAATTCCAAGAACTTATTATACGTATGAATTAAGCCACTAAACCGTATTTTTTTAAAGTTCTAGCATTTTTTGCTGTTACTCTAACAGTTTTCTTTGTGCCATTTTCAGTTAAAACAGTTACTTTTTGCAAGTTAAGGTCAAATGTTCTTTTTGAGGTATTCAAAGCATGTGATCTCTTGTTTCCACTCAATGGTTTTTGACCTGTTAATTGATCTCTTCCTGGCATTATTATCTCCTTAATTTTGTAAAACAGTATCTTTAATATTTTATATTAAATTAATTTTTTTTTTAATTTTTGTTCATATTCACATTTAGAAAATAAATTAAATAAACTAAATTACCTGTTTTTGCCATTTTTAGAGACGCTTATTTTACAATATTACTTTAACAACACTTTAAAGTTAATAATTATTTTTTTAAGTAATATGAAAATTTTATTTTATTATAATTTTACACAGTTAATTATGGAGGTATATTATATGCTAGAAGCAAAAAATAAACTTAGCAAAAACAATACTATTAACTTAATTTTTGGCATTTTTGTGGGATTAACATCACTAGGTTTTTTGATCCTTAATATTCTTTCATACAAAGAAAAGGACAATTTTGACAATGAAATACCAACTTTATATTTAGTTTTTAAACGTTTTTCATCATTATTTTATTTTACCTATTTATCAAACTTTTTATTAGCTGCAACCTTAATTTCAGTGGCACTAAAACCAGAAAATGAAAAAGCAAAACAAATGTTTTTTATCTCTGTTGTATTAATTACAGTTACTTTTTTAATTTATTGAACCTTAATTTCATATCGAAGGGAAACATGAGAAAACTGAGTTAATGCAATCAAATCCCTAACAACTCATGCAATTAATCCTACCCTTGGTTTTATTGGTTTGTTTCTAATTAAAAAACAAATAAAAATAACTTTTAAAACAATTTTAACAGCAATGCTAATTTTGTTTGGATACTTCATGTTTGCATTTATCTTGTACTTTGCAACATTTAATAAAATTAAGGAAAATCATGGTGTTATTATTTATACATTTCTAGATTTTAAAAATCCTTTCTTTTATAAAGGGAATAATAAAGGAATAATTATTGTTTTAGATATATTAATTTTTGCTTTAGGATTTGTTATTCCAATTGCTCTATGTGCTTTTTGAAAGGCAGTATATAGAATTAAATACATAAGCCGCAAAAATAAAAATCTTCAACAATCAAAATGCATAAATATTTCTGAAAATAAGTAGAAATTATTTAATTAAATTTTTAAAAACCAACTTCCGTTGGTTTTTAATTTTGGATACTTATTAGGATGTTATTCATTAATCGCTTCTCTTATTAAATAGATTTGATCATCAATTCAAACTGTGTCGCCTACTCTAATAGTAGCATTCCGGCCTTTAGGGATTCTATCGTTTATTTTTACTTTGTGAAATGACAAAAATATTTTAGCCATTCCGCCGGTGCGACAAAGGTTTATTTTTTTGAGAAATTGACCTAATTTAATTTCACTTCCGTAAATTTCAATTTTCATTAAAAACCTCTTTGCGGTGTAATTAAATGATAAAGTTTAGGATTTGATTGTGATGTTATAACAATTCGCATCTTATCAGCAGTGAATGATAACTTTATCTCATCATCAAAACTTTGAATAGCATCTTTTAAAAATTTTGAATTCAACGCTAATTTAAGCTCGCTATCATTATAGCTAAATTTTTGTGTTTTAATCTCGGCATTAGCTATCTCATCACGTGTGGATGATATTGTTAAAATATTGTCATTAATATGTAATCTAATCTTATTATAATTTTCTGAAATAATAACCGATGCCTTGTTTAATAAACTATTTAGCTCCTTTTTAGTAATAATCAATTCATAAGCAAATGATTTCGGAATAATTCTAGATACGTCAATATAAACTTGGTCAACGACTTTTGATTCGATCACTGTTCCGTCTAACTCAAATAATATTTTTTGATCTGAAATATTCAAAATAACATCACCACTATAATCAAAATTCAAAACATCTTTTAAATTCTTAGCAAGTATTGATATATTAAAATTAACATCATCAGCAATCTCAGCAATTTCTTCAGCATAACGGTATTTGTCGGTTGCAACTAATTTAAACTGGTTATTTTGAGCAGATATATTGATACAACATAAAATAATATTTGTTTCAAGTGTCGAAGCTGAAACAGAAACATTTTTTACCATATTTTTAAGTTTTTGTCAACTAATTTTAACTTGGTCACCATAAACAGAAAAATCAATAACTGGATATTCAAAAAGATTATATAAATTTATTGAAAAACGTTCGTTTTCAGTGATTAATTCAAGAGTATTTTCCTTTGATTTCAAAATAATATCGTTATCTAATTTTTTGACTATGTTTCTAAATAATGAAAGATCAACAAGAATTTTGCCAGGAAGAATAATTTCAGCATCAAGCGATACATTTATGTCGTGTTTAATGCTGATTGATCCGTTTGATCCAATTAATGTAATTTTATTTCCTTCAGCACTAAGTAATATGCCTTTTAATTCTGGCATAAAAGGATTGGCATCTATTGCTTTTGCCACCCTTTCGATAGCAGCATCTAATAAAAGTTTATTAATCTTTAATTCCATGAACTCTTACTCCTTAAATTGTTATATTACTTTTTTTAATGTATTTTGAATTTTTTCAATAGCAGTTTTTATAGCAGAATTACTTTGTAAATTAGCATCAACTCAGTTCAAAGAAGCAATAACAGTAGAGTGTGCTTGATCCCCGACAATCTTACCTATTTCCTTCAAAGTAAAATCAAAATTATGTTTCAATAAATAAATAACTATTTTTCGAGGCATCACAACTTCTTTAACTCTTGTTGGGCTAGATATTTTCTTTTTATCAATGCCATAGTATTTGCTTACTGTTTCAATAATTTTTTCAGGGGTTATTGTTTCAGCAGCTTTTGTGACATTTTTAAATATATTTTGAATTGTCCTTAAATCATATGTAAAGAAATCATCACCATCAGCAAATAATTTTATGCGACTTATTGCTCCTTCAAGCGCTCTAATTGATGAAGAAAAATTTCTTGCTATATATCTAAATGATTCCTCTTCTCATAAATCAGGGTTTACATCATTCTCTTTAAGTTTAAATTTTAAAATGCTAATAACATCCTCAACACTTAAATCATTAATTTCAGTTATTAGCCCGCCCTCAAATCTTGTCAGGAATCTTTGCTCAAAGCCGCCAAGTTGGTTCGGTTGCTTATCAGCACAAAAAATAATTTGATTTTTTTGTGTCTTCATTGTGTTAATAATATTAAATAAAACATTTAAGGTACTTTCTTTATTACCGTATTGTTGGACATCATCAAACATTAAACAATCATAAGAAGTCAGTTCGTCAACAATTTTATTAATTTGCTCTTGATTTCTTGATTTAAGTTGTTCCACTAACTTCCGGGTTAGATTGTCCGGATTGATGTATAAACATGTTTTATTTTTCTTCTTAAATTCATTGCCAATAGCATGTAATAAATGTGTCTTGCCTAACCCGCTACTCGAATAAATGAACAAGGGATTAAAACTATCGTTATATTCATTACAAATTTGTTTAACCGCCTTAAAAGTTATCTTGTTAAAGTTGCCAATAAAATAATTGCTAAACGTTAAATCATTTTTAACATTAGTTATCTTTTCAGAATTAATAAACTTATGAGCTTCCTCATTATCAATGATCTTTTTTATTTCATTTATAGATGAAATCAAAACAACTACTAATTTTTTTTCTAGTGTATTAATTACTGCTCGTTGAATAGTTTGAAGATATGTTTGTTTAACATAATCAATAATATATGTTGGTGCTAAAATATAAGCATTATTTTCATCGGTACTAATTAGTTGAAGACGAGAAAAAAAAGTTTCATAAACCATTTCATCGCTAGAGTTATTTTTAAGTTCATTTTGAAGTATTTTATTCTCTACATTTAGATTCAATTGAGCTTCTTGGTATTTCATATAAATATAAATTATATTTTAAATTGATGCAAAACTATTTTTTTTAATTAAACATAATGTATTTACATACATTTTATTAACAGTTCTATTATTATTTTTCTTTCTTAAATTAAGTTGAAAAAAATAATAAAATAAATTATCAACAAATAAAGATACTTAAATGAGTAGTTTGTTAAAAACTTTTATTAGAGGTTAGCTAAAAGACATAAAATAACACTAAAGTAAATTATTAATTAATAATTAATAAAATGCAAGGGGGATTTTTGCTTTTTTGGTAAAATAATATAAGTATTTTTACATAATAAATATTTTTGAAAAGGAGAGAAAAATGAAAAGAACATACCAACCTAAAAAACGTAAACATATTAAGGTGCATGGTTTTATGGCTAGAATGCAAACAAAAAATGGCCGTAAAGTTCTTGCAGCAAGACGTGCAAAGGGAAGACATAAATTAACTGTATCAGATGAAAAATAATTTGATGCTTTTTGTTTTAACTTTAAATTAATAATTTTGCATTATGAATAAAAAAAATACTGTTAAAAAAAATTGAGAATTTCAAAAAATTCTTAATGGACATAATCAAGTCATTTCACGAAATTTAATTGTTTATTTTACTAAGTCGCAATTTTTCAGATGCGGAATTTCAATTCCAAAGCAGTTTGCTAATGCTGTTGAAAGAAATCACTACCGCAATCAGATCAGATCGATTCTAAGAAAAATGGACATAAGTCAAATTAATTACGACACCGTTATAATAGCAAGAAAAAATTTTCTCCATCTCAATTGAGAGGAAAAAAACAAAGCTATTCACAAAATCTATGAAAGGATAACCGATGGCAAAAAGAAGTAGTTCTAAGCACTATGATTCTTTTCGGATTAACCAATCTCCTATTGATAAGCAACCAAAGGCTGTCTGAAAAAAAGTTTGAAAATGAATTAGGGTTGTTCTAATATTCATCATTATTTCTATCGGCCTAGTAGGTTGCGTGCAATCAATTGCAACAAAATCGGGAACTAAAGTTGGTTCAGGACAAGAAATATATACAAAGAACGACTATGTTTCACCAAACATCGCAACACTAAGATGGAATAAAGATCGCAATGAATTCTATGTTCCAAACATCAATACAGAAACCGGTATAGTTGCAAATACTTATCTTGGCCTAGAAGATCACGAACAGATTAATCAGTTAAGAAAACAAGATGCTCAAACCGGTGGACAATATGGTATATATGGTGGTACATCATTTGCATTGCAATTACAAAAGCCAAAAAATGACAATGCCGCTTTATCAAACAAGCCAGATGATTGACAAAATATCTCTAACATCGAAATAAAAAACGAAGATGGACATAGAGGTGTTATCTATGGTAATGGTTTAAACAACATTTATCTTAATTTTGGTAATAGTAAAGGTGAAGGAAAAACAAAAGCATATACCCCTGTAAGTAAATTAACCGATATTTACCTACCTAACTCAATTGTTTTTGAAACATATGAGAAAAAAGTTAAGGTTCCCGGTTCAAATGAAACAAGAACAGAATTTGTCACTGACTATTCACACGTTAAAGATTTAAACCTCTCAAGAGTTGAATTAACTGGTGTAAATGGTTCAAATGTTTATAACGTTTTTTTAGCGGATATATACACAACATTATTAGCAGAAACATTTAAGATTTGAGTAGACCAAGATAATAATAGATCTGATTTCGCCAAGGCAATCTCTAAAAAATCAGGAAAAAGTATTTCTCAATTAAGAGCGTTAGATAAATATAGTTTAATTAGCGAATGGAACGATTTCATTCTTAGTTATAAAAATTCAATAGGTCCCGCAAAGGGAATTAGCGAAGAAGAAGGTAAAGAATTAAATAAAATCTTTCTTTCGGTTTCATCTGTTATGAAAAACTATGCTTCATTAACCTCTCTAAATGAATCATTATTTAAGGTAAATGATAAAAAAATCGGTAGGGAAATCAGCGTATTTAACTTTTCCTCAATCAATGATGCAGGAAATTATGCTCCTGATGCCTGAAAATTTAAATTAATGGCCTCAGATGCATTTGTACCCAACAAGCCAATAACTACCTATAAAGAGCACTGGGAACAAGGTCCTTTTTATGGCTTCTTTGTGTATCCAGTTGCTCAGTTTATGAACTCCATAATTAGACCGTTAGGAACTACTGGATGAAGCGTGGTACTGGCGTTGGTTATCACAGTTATTTTTGTTAGAATTATCACTTTCTTCCTTACAACTAAAACAATATTTAGCGCAAGTAAGATGGAAGAATTAAACCAAAAGAAAGCAAAGATTGAAGCTAAATATGATGCTTACAAGGGCGATAAACAAATGAACCAACGTAAGCAAATGGAAATTAGTGAATTATACAAAAAAGAAAAAATTTCACCGCTCTCACAACTTGTCTCATCATTTATAACCCTCCCAATATTAATTGTTGTATTTAGAATAATTTCAACTTCTCCAGAAATTAAACAATCCACATTATATACAATACAGCTTTCAGCTACTTCAATTTATAGAATATTTAAAATTGGTGAGCTCCAATATTTACCGATTGTTGTTCTGTCAATTGCAGTTCAATTAATAGCTCAATTTATGCCTAAAATTCTTAAACTAAAGAAGAAGAAATCACTTCAAGCTGACGCCTATCAACGGGCTGCAATAAAAAAATCAAATAAAAAGGCATTTCTAATTCCAATTATATTTGCTTTTATAGGGATATTTTTTAGTGCTGGTTTGCAAATATACTGAATAATAGGTGGTATATTTACAATTCTTCAACACGTTGCTGTTCATTACATTCAAAAAACAAGATGATATAAAAATAAATTGCAACCTTTCCTATTCAAATAATTTAAATATAAAAATAGCGAGCTTTTTTTAAGAAAGCTCGTTATTTTTATAGTCTATTTTTTTAATTTGTTTCCATGCTTTTCTTTTTTTATTTTTTGATGCAAATCATACATTTTAATAGCAGAAACTATCATACAATATAACGACAAAAGGGGAATAATAAATATTGCAGATAATAAGAAATAAATATGTAGTCTTGCATTATTGTTTTTTTTAGCATATTTCAATCCTAAAATAGATGAACTAATAACGAAAACTATACTAAAAATAAATAAAATTATTATTACAATATAAACCGGATTAGACGTTCATTTTCCATAATTATTTTCATTGCCATTCAGGTATATAGCCAATAAAATGCTAATAAATGCACACAAAAAAACAATAAAACAAATGCTAGCTCATGACTGCATCTTATACAATTTGCCAACATAATTATTCTCAGATTTATCAATTTGTTCCATAACATAACTCCTAAAGTTATTCTACCTAATCACAATATAATATATAATTTTAATATTAATTTTTATTTTGCTAACCAAAAAATGTAATTCATTTTATAAATAAAGAAGGTATAATGAAACTAAAAGACTATATCTCGATATATTTTCTTAAGACCAAAAAAATTTCACAGAAATACCGCAAAAACGAAACAGTAACACTACAGTTTTTTCAACGTCACAATAATGTAAAATTATGTGGGATAAATGAGGTCATTAAATTGTTGTGTAAAAACACTGATACGTCTAAATACACAATAAGATATCTTGAAGAAGGGTCAATAATACATAATAGAGAAGTCGTACTTGAACTAGAAGGACATTACTATGATTTTGGCATTTGAGAAGGCATTATAGATGGCATTCTTGCCCGGCAAACTTCAATTGCCACAAATGCACACAATGTTATTAAGGCAGCTAATGGAAAAAATGTTGTAAGCATGGCTGATAGATCAGATCATTATATAAACCAGCTAAATGATGCGTATGCTCTTAAAGTTGGTGGAATATATAACCATTCTACTCTTGCATCATCCAATTACGACCTAAAGCATACGTTTGGCAGTATGCCGCATGCCTTAATTCAAATGTTTGAAGGAGATATTGTTAAGGCAATTAAGGCTTACCATAAAACATTTCCAAACGATGACCTTTATGCTCTTGTTGATTTTCATAATGATGTTATTTCAGACTCACTTGCCTGCTTAAAAGAATTTGGCAAAAAACTCAAGGCAGTAAGAATTGACACCTCGAAAGCATTAATTGACAAAATGTTTATTGAGGGAGAAGCAGAATATGGTGTTACCCAAAATCAAGTAAAGAGATTAAGAGAAGCTCTAGATAATAACAATGGAAAACATGTTAAAATAACTGTTTCATCAGGATTTAATGCTAAAAGAATTAAAGAATTTGAGGATGAAAATACACCGGTAGATACATACGGCGTTGGAGCATCATTATTGAAAGTATGAATAAATTTTAGTGCCGACGCAACTAAGTTAAATGATAAATATATCGCAAAAGAGGGAAGAGGATATCTAAAAAATAACAAACTTAAAACTTATAGAGGGGAAATTATTTAATGGAAGAAAATCACAAGAAAAAAATAAAAGATAATATCTTTAATTTTATTGGCTACTTAGTTATTTTTCTTTTTTTAGCAATAGGAATTATTTTGTTTTTAGTTGCATCTCATGTTTTTGGTTCTATAGGCAGGGGAGGAACTATAGCATCATATATCTTTGGCTCAATTTCACTTATTTTATTTATCATAATAATAATAAAAATATTTCTAATTATTGCTTCAGAAAACAAATACGCAAAAAACGCAATTGATGTCAATAAAATATTTGAGGGCGTAGAGCTAGATGAAGAAGAAAAAAACACCCACAACTTATTTTTAGAAGAATATCATAAAGAAATATCAAGTCTAAACATCTACTTTGGTGCCTTTGTTTTAATTGAACAAAAACATTATAAAAAAGACATTGATATAAATCATCCAAAAGTAAGAATGCTTATTGAACAAATGATTATTGATGGTATAAAAAAATATGGTTTTTTTGACCTATATCTTGTAATTGAGTTTTCAAAGACAATTAATAAAAAATTTATTTGAAAAGGCGACCATAAAAAGTATAAAATCTACTTTGAATATATAAGAAAAATATATCACATTGCCGATGATTACATTTATAACAAATATTTTATTAAATAAAATTAAAAATTTATAAACAACATTACTGACCATTATAATTGGTCAGTTTTTTTATAATTAATGCTATGTTAAAACAAAAAAAGACCCGAATCATATATAACGATTTGAGCCTTGGCTTTTTTTGTAAAATAAAGTAAATTATTGGTTAATTATTTTTATCATAATTTTCAGAAATGGTTATTTCATGTTCCAAATCGGCTACTATTTGGGGGATTAATGATGCGTCGCTAATTTGAGCACCCGACGCGCGATGATGACCACCACCACCCCACTTAACAGCTACGTTTCTTACGCAGGCACCATTCGATCTAAATTCACATCTAATTTGATTTTCCTTTTCTTGCGTAAAAAATACTCATGCCTTGTTATCATCAATTGAGGAAAGCAAAAAAGGTCGATTTGCTTTTAATGGGTCATAAATTCCAAGTTTCTTCTGATCCTTTAAGGTAAAGTAAAATGATACAACGCCATTTTTTATATTCATATTTTGTTGAACAAAAGCGTTTATTTTAATATCCTCTAATGTTTTTTTGGCCATATTTTCATGTAGTAAATCTTTATTAGCGTTATGAGATCATAATCAAGCAACTAAAAACATTGTCTTATCATCAGTTAGGTTAGTTGTAAGTCTAACTGAATCTGTATAAATTCCTAAATATAAATATGTTGCTGCTTGTGCATTAACTTTTCAATTTAATCCATATGCAATTTCGGCAACCTGTTGTGCCGCTGCAGGAGAGTACTTATCAACTCAAACCAACGAAGCATTTAAGTCGTCATCATTAGGATGATGATCAATTCTAATAACATCATCAAACAGATTATTATCTAAATATTCACGGCACTCTAATCTTTCTTTAAAATTAGCATCAACAATAATAGCTAACGAATTTTCAAGTTTCTTAAATTCCAATTTATCCATTGAAAAATCAAGGTATGAATAAATTCCTTTGGAATCACCGATAGTATAAACATTTTTATTAGGAAAATTTTCTTGAATTAAATGCTTCATACCAAATTGCGAACCTAAACAGTCGCCGTCAGGTCTTATATGATGAAAGATTACAATATTTTGGTATTTTTTAATTTTATCTTCAATTTTTTTAAATATTTCTAATCTTTCAGAACTAATTTTGATCATTTTTTAAAACCTCAGCCTTTAAGTCCTCAATTAGAGATTTCATTTCACGTCTAGAATGACATGTTGCTCCAGCAGCAACTTCATGGCCACCGCCAGGTTGGTATTTTTCACAAATGTGATTAATTCATATACCGTTTGATCTAACTCTAGCTCTAATATTGCCGTCGGGAAGATCGATAAATAATACTCAAATTTTGCAATCTCCGATGTTTGCTAAAATGCCAACATCATTAGCTTCATTATCATTTAAATTAAATTTTTCCTGAATCTTCTTAGTTACATGAAAATATAAAACCTTTCCATCACTCTTATAATTTAATAAAACATATGCAGAAAATCTAACTTTTCTTTCATCCCTTTTAGCAAGATCAAAATTAACATCCCATACTCTAAAATTATTGCCCTCATGTAAATAAGACATAACATCAAATGTTCTTTTTTGAACATATTCATATTGAAATCTTCCAGAATCTGTATTAATACCTAAATAAGTATATTTTGCTGCCTTATCAGTAACTTTTCAGTTGGACATCATCGCAATATAAGCAACTTGCTCAGCTGCTGCTGCAAATGTTGGATCTTCCCACGTATAGTCATATTCAATATCTGGATTAACAGGATGATGGTCAATTCTTAATAAATGAGTAAAGTTTTTATCAAGAATGTATTGCGCAAATTGAATCCTATTTGATGAGTTAGCATCAACAACAATGCCTAATGAGTTTTTGAAATTTTCTTTTGGTACATCCTCAAATTTATCAAAATCTCATTCAAAGAATGGAAATGTACCAATATTATCACCAAAAACAAACACTTTTTTTTCTGGGTAATTAGTTTTTATCAATTCTCTCAAACCAAACTGTGAACCCAAACAATCACCGTCAGGTCTTATATGATGAAATATGAAAATATTATCATGAGATTCAATTGCTTGTTTAGCAATTTCTCAAGTATTCTTTGCCATTTTTTCTCCTAGTAATTAAAAATTAATTATTTAAAAATTTAATTGATTATTTTATTTATTATTAAATTATAAAACATAATAAAAATAATCAACCATTTTATGATAACTAAATAATTATCAAGGTTTAGCCTAATTCAACTAGGTTGCCATGTTGATAAAAAAATAAATAAATTTAAAGCGTAAAAAAATCTAAATTCTAATATTACTATTTGAATCTAATATCTTTTTAGTCAACATTTATTCATACTATTTTATAAAATTAATTCTTTTTATATGCCCTAATAACTGAATGATTAGAATTCAAAAATTCATAATCATATTTTTCATCTTCTAATAGGTTTGAAATAGCAAATTGAAGGGTTTTGGTGCCATTGCCAACAATAATATCTACATATTCCATAAATTCATTTTGGTCTAAAGTAAATAAGGCGTTCAAAACATTAATAGATGCTTCATCACTAGTTAAACCGTGTAAATCAATCTCTAATGAATATAGATTCATATTTTAATACTCCTTTTGACAATTTGGACAAAGGTAAGTTCCGCGCCCATTGACCTTAATTTTTATAGTTTTATTTTGGCATTTTAGACATGACTTTATTCTATCGCTGTGAATCATTAAATAATCTTGATAAGAACCTATCTCGTTATTAAAACTTTCATAGGTATGAATAGTTGTTCCCCCTAGTTTGTAGCTCTTATCCATAATAACCTGGCCTTTTTCTAATATCTCTTTAAGTTTAGCTAATGGGATATTTTTTGATTTACTCAACGGGTGTATAGCGCATGCAAATAAAGCCTCATCAATATAAATATTCCCAAAACCTGCAACATATGATTGATCCAGCAACTTAGTTTTAATAGAGCTTTCACTACCCTTCAATTTATCAAAAAGTTCCTCAATGTTAGTATCTTTAGGTTCGAGTGCCACTTTTGATAAAGGTAATTTTTTTTCATAAGTTTCACTATCGCGCAAATAAAATGTACCAAACATTCGGCTATCAAGATAATGGAGCTCGCTATTATCTTCAAATACAAATTTAGCAACTAAATGTTTATGGTTCTCATGTGGTTTTTGATAATAACGATATTTTCCTTCCATTCTTAAATGAGATAGCAAAATTAAGTTGGTTTCGAATTGAAAAATAATATGCTTACCCTTATTTTTGACTCGAGTTATCTCATGCCCCCGTAAATTATTCTTATATGTTGAAGACGAACACTCCTTAAAAAGATGCGGTTTAATAATTTCTAGGCGCTTAATTTTTTTATACAAAATGACTTCATTTAGGTTTTTAACAACCACTTTTACTTCTGGTAATTCAGGCATATTACTATTATATACTTTTAGATAACATAATGTAATATAATAAAAGTATGACAAACAAATATAAAAAATTATTTATATCAACAACTGATACCGTTTTAGGGATCGGCGGCGCCGTTAACGATGAAACTAAAGATTTAATTTATGAAATAAAAGGCAGAGATAGAAATAAAAAACTAATTATTTTAGTATCCTCTATCCACCAGGCACGAATGTTTAAACAATGAAATCCGCAAGCTGAGCAATATGCTAAAAAATATTGACCAGGTGCAACAACGTTAATCGTTAATGACCAAGGTTTTAGAATGCCAAACCATCCCTTGCTACTTGAATATCTTGAAAAAAATGGGCCAGTATATATGTCGAGTTGCAATATATCAAATGGGCCAGTATGCAAAAATATTGAAAATGCAAAAATTCTTTTTCCTGAAATAACAAATGTTTATAACTTTGGAGAAATGAGTCAAAAGCCTAGCCAAATAATTAGAGTTGAAGACGGTTTAATTTTAAGGGAGTAAATTTTATGGATAAAATTGTAAAGATAACTAGTGATCACGCTGGACATGAAGCAAAGATTAAGCTCGCTAGCGAGCTAAAAAAAGAAGGATACAAAGTAGAACTTTTTGGTTCAACAAGTTCATTGTTGCCAGTCTCGTATACTGATGTTGGAATAGAATTTGCAAAGGAAACAAAAAGAGACCTTAATAAAGAGAATACAAAACTTATTGCTTTTTGCGGCTCAGGAATTGGAATATCTATGGCTTTAAATCGGTTTAAAGATATAAGATGTGCTAGAGTTACAAATGAAGAAGAAGCGAGATTATCAAAAGCCCATAATAATTCAAATATCTTGTGTATGGGAGGAAGATTATTAAAAGATAACGAAATTCTAAACATGTTTCATGCATGAGAAAATGCAGAATTTGAAGGCGGAAGACATCTTATTAGAATTAGTAAACTAGGCGAACTTGGCCAAGATGAATAATTTAAATGTATAAAATGCACAAATCAGGACTAAAAATAGCCCTGATTTTTAATCTTATTTTATCGACCAGGCAACATAAACTAACAAAAAATATTAATTTTTTTTAAAAAATAAAACGCATACTAAAAAAAGTATTACAATATTTTAATTTATCAAAATTTAAATGGGGTTTAAGAATGAAAAAAATAGAACTTAAAGAAAAAATAAATTATATTTCTAAATATGTTGATGATTTCAATGAATTGCATAGTACAGATATAAAAATTATTATCAAAGGGTCTGCTGTTTTAAAGCTAAATGAACTTATTAAACGCAATCCCAATGACATTGATATTTGTTTTTTTAACAATGAAAATTTAGAAACAAAAAGAGCATTTATTAGATATATTACAAAAATTGGAGACTTCAAGCTACTAAGAGAAGATGATAACCTTATAACAATTGAAAATTTTGAATTTGGAAAGGTTGAATTTATTCTTTTTGAATATCTTCATGTTGATTGATTAAACAAAATTGATAACAACCTTTACTTTGTAAATTCTGATTTTATGATTATTGGAAAAATCTTAATGCTTACATATGTTATGTCATCGTATTATCCACACAATGATAAGATGGAAAAAATCATTGCAACAATAAGCGATTTAAATCACCTTGATAATCTAACCTCATTTCTAGATAACTTCAAATTAAACAATTATAAAACCCTAATCATGAACCTTATCAATAATTCAACTCTTATTTTTATCTACTATAAATATAAGGAATTTTTATGATGGAAAAATGAATATGAAGACTTCGAAATTCAAGATCCCGACTTGTTGCAAACTTTTAATAAGATAAAGCATATATTCAAACAAATAAATAATGATAAAGAAATTAGTGACTATATAAACTTCAATAGCAAAATAATAGAAAGCTTTTATTTAAATTTTTTTACTGAATACCAAGAATTTGACGCAACAAAGGATTTTAGCAAATTAAAAAGCACAAATATAATTTTTAAGACAGATTACTCTTGTCAAGATAGCAATAGAAGTTCTTACTCAATAAATAACTTTAATTTTGTCGAACAAAATCAAAATAGTAAAATTAATTCTTTTATACTAAACTGGTTTATTAACAATTACCAAATTAAAAATAATAAAAAGGTAAATAATGAATATATTTTTAATTTAAAAATCTCTAATGATAGCAAGTGAGAAAATCAAGGCATTTTAGTAAATTCAGATAACCAAAATAACATTAAAACTAAAAAGATCTTGTCTATACTTAGCAAATATAGCATTCCCTATAAAATTTCCTTAAGCAAAGAATGAGCCGCAACCTGCAAGCAAGAAAATGAAATCGTTGATTTTATCATTAGCATTCCAGGGGATTTAGAAACTGATATAAATGTTAAAATCAACATCATAAACATTGTTCATATGATTCAAATAATTTATGTTTTATACAAGGAACTAAACAATGATTAATAAAACAAAATATGCCAGTTCTTTAATTATTTCAATGATTGGATCTGAGGCTTTTAAACTTGGAACAGCAATTTATATCTATAAGTTCACAAGTAGTTTTTGGCTTGTTTCCCTTTTATATTTACTAATTCAAATACCGGTCTTTATTTCATATCTACTAAATAAAAAAATTGCTTCAAAATTAAAACTAAAAAATATACTTATAGCAACTGACTTTATTAGCGTAGGTGTGCTAATGGTCATATTAATTAGCTCTTTTTTCTTCATAAAAAATAATTCACTCCAGGCTTTTTCAATATTTTTATTAATAACTAACATTATATTAAATATCATACACTCATTTAGATTCATAGCCCTTAAGTCAGTTTTATATTATTTATCAAATAACAATAAAGATATAAAAACTTACAACGTTTTAACGACTATCGCTACTGCGCTGGCTTTTCTATTGGCGTCAGTGTTTTCATTTGTATTATTTACTAAATTACCTTTCTGGTCATTAATTGTTATGAATATGATAACTTATTTAGCATCAGGGATTTTATACTTCATATTAAAGTTAAATAAGGAGCCATTGCAAACAACACCAACTATTAAAAATAATGTAGACAATTTACAACTTGAACACAACAAAAATTACAGCATATGAAAATGAGTTTACACTATTGCATGTAGTCTAATTGTTGGAATATTTCTTTTCCCACGAACAGCAGGAATGTCTCAATTTTTTAAAGCTATTTCATTTAATGCAGAAGAATGATCATTTATATTAAATATTATATTCGGATCTTTTGGCCTGATTGGAAGCCTAATTTCTTTAGTGATAAGAAATAAAGATATCAAACTAAGATGAATTTTATTAGCTATGAATATTGTAATTCTAATAGTTATTCCTATTTTATTTATATCAATTAGTAATTACATTAAAAACATAATTTATTTAGTAATAATAGGTATGCAACAACTATTTTTCTCACTATTTATTGCCATTTTTTACACAAATACATATTTGCTTTTTAAAGAAGACAAATTTAAAAAAAATACAATATGAACATTAATTTTTAAAGTTATTTCATCGTCTTTAATTATTTTATTATTAACTCTAATAACATATCAAATCAACTATTTTGTTACGTTTACCGTGTTTACAGCATTAATACTAGTTACAAGTATTGTAATTGCAGTTTCGGAAATATTTTTATCTAAACATAAAAAGAAAGAAATGTTAATTAAAAAGTAACAAGCAAACAAATAAAATTGGCACCCATAATTTTAAACGAGTTTGTCCTAACTTTAATAAAGCGGATGCTAATTTTCAAAACAAATATGGTCTTTATTTTGGCCAAATAAATCATCAAATTGCAACAAAAATGAGCCACCTAACATATATAGTAAAATGTTATAGGTGATTTTATTATGTGCGAAATAGAATTAAACTATTTTCAGTTAAATAGAAAACAAAAATTAGATGTTATAACTACATATTCTAATTTAACAAATAAGCAACTATCCTTAAAAGCAAAACGTTCAATATCAACCATAAAAAGATTAAAACAAAAATTAAGAAATACTAAATTATGCAAAAAAGAAGTTAACTTAGCACATGGCAATCAATATAGCCTTGAATCTAGCACTATTTTGTATGATGTAGTCGCAAAAAAATAAAATACATATAAAAAATATAGTTAAAAAATTAAAAAAAATCATAAATATATCTTAATTTAAAATGGATTTATGATTTTTTAATCTTAAAACTGAAAAACTCAAATAAAACACACTCCTTTCGGAATGTGTTTTATCTTTTTTTATCCAAACTCGGGATTATATCACCTTCTTGATATTATTAAGATTCAACTCTTGAAGTGTCAAATTTTCCAATAATATTATGGACTCTGGATACAGTCATCCATGCTGCAGGGTCTGCTAACAGGATTTCATTTTTAATAATATTTTGCTCTAAATAAAGTGCAAAAGTTTCAATTCTAACAGTTTCAGTATTTGTATAACCGGCAGTAAGCTTATCTATATTATAACCATGTCAATAATTAATAATTTTAAGACGGTCAATAATCTTGTCTGGGTTTTTTGTATATATTTCAATTCTAATCTTACGATATTTAGGAAAAATGAGATCAATAAATGAAATGTAAATAAAAACATATGCAAAAAAACTTAAAATTCTTAAAATTAGTGCTGCAATATTAAATGGTCTATCTGATGATACTCCTAATAACTCAACAATGCTAATTGTCACAATTGAGAATGCTCCAAAAATCAAGGCAACAATTGTTGAAATATGACCCACTGATTTTTGTTTAACTCTAGAAATATAATAAATTATAAAATCTCCGCCAGCAGTAGAAGCTGAATTTTTTCATGAAATACCACTTGCTGATCCAGCCATACAAGCACCAATAACGGCATAAACAATAATTGGCCATGTTGGATTGGCGTAGCCATTTTCAATAATATTTTTAAAATGATTTAATTGGTTAAATTGAGACTGGGTAATTTGATGTATATATCCTAACTCTTTGATTACGCCTGCCTCTAAAGAATTATTAATGCTTAATAAATATAGACCATCTTGAGATGTTGGATTTGTATTAATTCATTGAAACAAATGACGATATGAATTTTGATAAGTTCCATATGATTCCCAAGGAATTAATGATTTAAATTCATTTGTAAAACGGGAATCAACTGGAGAAATTCAATTAATATAATAAATCGAAATTTTATTAAAGAAATGCCCAATTGGCCCAATTAATAATATCGATTGAAACGCAACTTGCCATAATAATCAGTATGTCGTTAAAATCATAAATAATCGTGAATTTTTCTTTCAAAAAGCAATTATTAAGGGTAAATTCATAAAGAAATAAATAAAAGCAAAATATGGTGCAGTTGATGAAACTGTAAATGTAATTGCTTGAACTATAGCTGAAACCCCAGTTGCAACCGTTGCCGCCTTAGCTAAAAATGTTGCGATAGCTATATTGTATAAGATAGCTGAACAAAAAACAAAGAACATTTTCTTAGGAAACTTTTTCCATACATTAAAGAAATTAACTCCATAAGGATTTATTTCATAAGGTAATTTTGAAGGATTCTTTTTACTTTTTCGCTTTTTTTCCTCATTAGATAATGCTATATATTCTTCTGATTTAAGTTGTTTTTGTTTAGCTAAATCTATATTCTTTTGTTCTGGACTTTGGTTATTAATTTTGCACGTCTTTTTCATATGTCCTCAATATAATAGAAAATAATAACACTTTTTTAAAAAATAAAATGATTATGTATTAATATACATAAAAAATAAAACAGCTAACTAAAGCTGTTAAAAATTATTTTAATGATAGAGCTTTTTTGGCTGTTTCCACTATCGAAGTAAATGATTCAGGATAGTTAATTGCTAATTCTGAAAGCATTTTTCTATTGATATTTATATTTGCTTTATTTAATCCTTCGATTAGTCTTGAATATGTAATACCATTTGTTCTTGCTGCTGCGTTAATACGAGCAATTCATAATTTTCTGAATTCACGTTTAACTTGTTTTCTATCTCTAAATGCATATGTTCATGATTTAACAACAGCTTGCTTAGCAACTTTATAACCAATAGATTTGTGTCCTCAGTATCCCTTAGCAAGCTTTAATCATTTAACACGTCTTCTTCTTGTTACTACTCCGCCTCTTGTACGCATAATATTTTCCTTTCCAAATAATTTATTAAAAAATTAAATTAATTCTTTATATCTCTTAAAATCTGATGCTGATAAGGTTGATGATTTACGAGATTGACGTTTTTGCTTAGTTGTTTTGTTTTGAGCTAAGTGTGAACGATATGCATTTCCACGTTTAACTTTACCTGTTGCAGTTATTTTAATTCTCTTCTTTAAACCGCTCTTGGTTTTCATTTTTGGCATGTTATTCTCCTTGTGGTTGTGAAGGTTCGTTATTTTTTTTGTTAAAGGCTTCAACTTTCTTTTTATCTTTTTCGATATACATATCTAAAAAACGTTCATTTACTAAAGTTGGCTCTTTTGATACTTTTGCAATGTCCTCGACAAGCGCATAAAACTTATCTAAAATTTCGTGCCCCAAATCAGTTCTGCTACGCTCACGACCCCTAAATTTAACCGACACTTTTACACGATTTCCCTCCAAAATAAATTCACGCACTTTGCGTGCCTTTGTTTCAAGGTCATGTTGTCCAATTAAAGGGGTTAATCTTATTTCGCGGTTAATAGTTACTGACTGTTTTTCCTTAATTGCTTTTTGTTTTTTCTTCTTATCATATTTAAACTTACCATAGTCCATAATTCTAGTAATAGGTTTGTTATTTTCAATTGAGATAAGAACCAAATCCATCTTATATTCAGAAGCCTTTTCTAAAGCATCTTCTTTAGTTAAAACTCCTATTTTTTCATTATCAGGGCCTAAAACAAAAACTTTTTTATAAGGTATGTCATTATTTACAACGTGTTCTGATTTCGGTTTTTTACTTTGACTATTTGCAAAGTTTGAGTTATCTTGATATATAACTTCCTCCTTAAATAAATAAAAAGTGGGTTTAGACCACTTCTCATTAACTACAAAAATATTAAATAATCTTTATCTGTAGCGACCCAGCAAAAAATCACTTAGGTGAGAAATGAATCTACTTATTGCTATTAAAAGCACAATAATTTTAACATAAAATCATTTTAAGATTAATAACATTTTCAAAATGTCTTACAAAATAAATTATTTCCATGTTTTTATTAATCAAATAAGCAAAAACGGATGGTAATTCTCTTTGTAAGATTTAATAAAAGTTTCTAATTTCACAAAAAAAATGTTAATTTCAAATTAAAACTCAAAACAAAAATACAATCTAGTTTTTTTCTTTAAGGTAATTGCTAAATTTTATCATTTTTTAACATTTAAAACAGCAACTATAAAGCGCTATCTATTTAATTAATTATTTGAACCTAAAACTTTTCTATGTTTTTTAGTATAAATTTTGTGCTTTTAGCCAAAAGTAATAAAATTGTTTTTAGATAGTATAAAACTAGATAAAAAGATACAACATTGAAAGGAAAATATGAAAAAACAAGGAAAATATAAACTTCTAGCAAGTTTACCATTATCTATAGTTGGCATAGCACCTATTGCTATACTATCAGTAAGCTGTCAATCGGGGGAACAAGATAAACTAACCCAAGAACTTATAAAAAAAGAACAGCAACTTTCAAAGGAACAAGTTGAAAAAGATAAAGCTACCAATCAACTAAATTGAGCTAAAGAACAACTTCCAAAAAAAGATTTAGAAATAAAAAAATTAAAGGGTGAATTAGAAAAAGTAACTCCGCAAAATGATGATAAAAAAGTTTTCGAAACCAAAAAATATAACTTTAAAAACTATAATGCTGAATACACAGTAAAAGAAACAAATGAAGCTGAAGCATTTTTTATTAAAGATGACAAGTCTAAGACACCTTATATTGACTTAGATCAGTTTATATCGATTTTAGATGGTTTATTTGACCAAAATCAATTAAGTTCATATGTTGAAAAAGATAAAAATACAAAAACATATTTTACAAAAAATCCAGATGGAACAATATCAAATAAATTAATTATTGACTGAGCCAAAAACACCATTCAATTAACAAGCACTAATTTCTTTTATGAAATTTTTAAACCACAACAATTAACCGATGGTGAGCAATTCCTAAAAACCGAATATGAATTATCGCGCATCAAAGGTGATGAAGGCAAACTTATCAACTTTGACCTGGGCAAATACAATATGGATATCTTATATAGTAATGATAAAGTATTACTTCCATTTTCAATATTCAATACCTTATTCATGAGTACAACATCAAACAATATTTACTTTAATGGTAAAACATTTACAAATGTAAGTGATGGACTTGATGCATTTGAAACTGCAAGCAATGAGCTAAGAGAAAGAATAAGAAAGAATGATGATCTAAATGGTAATAAGGCTACAAAAGAAGAAAGAGAAGCAAACTTCAACCATTTATCATTTACAATGGACTACTTTTATGGCCTAAGAGAATATAAACAAATTAAATCTTTTGCAGACTATATTTCAAAAGAAGATAAAGAAAAATTATTATCAACTGACCCAGAAATATATAACAAAGCATATATAAATATCTTCCATAAACAATTAAATGATTTACACACAAGCCTAAATACTTTTTCGTATCGTGAAAAAGAATGAAATGCCGATATTTTTGACTCATTAACAAGAAATGACTTTGGACAAAAATTGTTGAATGAGCGAAAAGTAGCAACCGAGTTAAGTGGGCTATTTGAGAAAAAATTTGGTAAGAAGGTTAGCGAAGTTGAAACTAAGGATTTAATTAGATTCCACGGCAATACAGCCATTGTAACTCTTCTTGAATTCAAAGATGGAACAAAGGATGAAATATCGAAAGATGATGCATGAAAATATGATACATACTTTCTAATGCGTTATTTAATAAAACAAGTTAAGGAAAAGAAAAATATTAAAAATATTGTATTAGATCTATCTTTAAATGGTGGTGGTAGCGTTTCTGCTATGGTTAGAACTTTAGGCTTTATGACCGATAAACCTATTTTAAACCGCGAACAAGATATTCTAAATAGAACAAATAGTTTAAGCAAATCAGAAGTTGACACCGATGGTGATGGCAAATACGAAAATGATGCTTATGATAAATACAATTGAAACTTGTTAGTTGGTGTAACTACATTTAGCGCCGCAAACCAACTAGCAAGTATTGTTAAGGAAATGGGTATTGCTAAAATTATTGGTCAAAAATCTGGTGGTGGTATGTCAGCTATTATGTCAAACGTAATGCCAGATGGTACAACTATTACTATGAGTGGACCAAACAATGCTGTTTTTGGAATAGAAAACAAAGAAATAGAAAGTGGTGTTCCGACCGACATTACAATCGAATACAAAGACTTCTATAATGATGAGGCAATTGACAAGGCTTTAACAAGCGCTAACTCAAAACAAAATTAATAATAATTAATAACATCGGCCAAAAAATTCCGGTGTTTTCTTAAAATGAAGAAATTATTGTAAAGAAGGAAAAAATATGAAAAAATCAGGAAAAGCTAAACTTTTAGCAAGCTTACTTCCATTATCAGCTATTGGTCTAGCACCAATTGCTATACTAACTGCAAGCTGTCAATCTGGACAAATCGATAAATTAAATAAAGAAATTCAAGAAAAAGAACAAAAAATTCAAGAATTACAAAAAGAAAAAAATAATACTAACGATGAATTAAATAAAATCAAAGATCAACTAAATGAGAAAAACGAAATAATAAATGATATCGAAAGAGAAAACAATATCAAGCCTCAAAATGATGACAAGGTTAACATTAGTGCCACCCCTCACAGTTTCAAAAACTATAATCCTGAGTATACAGCAGTTGGCGAATCAAATGTTAATGTTTATGAAATTAAAGACGATAAATCAAAGACAGCTTATGTTGATATTGATCAATTTTTAAGTGCTCTAACTGGCTTAATTGGCCCAGAACAATTTAGTTCATATGTTGATAAACAAAAGAATAGAAAAACTTATTACACAAGCAATCCTGATGGAACTATTTCAAACAAGTTGGTAATTGATTGGAATAAAAATACAATTTTTGTAACTACAACGGACTTCTTTTATGAAATATTAAGACCACAAGAATTAACAGATGGTGGAGAATTCACTAAATATGAATATGAAAGAATTCCAGAAAGTGATAAAGGCGTTACTTTCGATCTAGGTAAATATCATATGGATATCCTTTACAAAGATGGTAAAGTTCTAGTGCCATTTTCAGTATTTAACACTCTATTTATGAGCTGAACATTCAACAATATCTACTACAATGGAAAAACATTCACTAATGTTTTTGCCGGACTTGACTCATTTGGTAAAACTGAAAAAGAAGCAAGAGAAAGAATTAGAAAAGATAACAATCTCCATGGCAACAAACCAACCAAGGAAGAAAGAGAAGCAAACTTTAACCATTTATCATTTACAATGGACTACTTTTATGGCTTAAGAGAATATAAACAAATTAAATCTTTTGCAGACTATATCAAAGAAGAAGATAAAGAAAAACTTCTATCGACTGATCCTAAAAAATGAAATGAAGCATACATCAGTATTTTCCATAAGCAATTAAATGAATTACATACAAGAATGAACTCATTCTCATACTATGAAACAACTAATTATCTAGACCCTCTAAAACTTGAATCAAAAGACTATGGTCAATATAGAATTGATTTCAATAAACAAAGAGCAGAATTGGTTAAAGGCTTTGAAGCATATTTCCAAAAGAAAATTGCAGACTTCCAACCTGAAGACTATGTAAAATTTGTTGGTAATACTGCTTTTGTTACCCTATTGCATTTTGAAGATGGAACTAAAGAACAAAACAAATCAAAAGATGCTTGAAAATATGATACATATTACTTAATGCGCAGTTTAATGAAACAAGTTAAAGAAAAGAAAAATATAAAAAACATTGTTCTAAACATTGCTATTAATGGTGGTGGTAGCGTTGGATCAATGGTTAAAACACTAGGTTTTATGACTGATAAACCAATTCTAAATCGTGAATTCGATATTTTAAATAGAGTAGGTAGTTTAAGTAAAGGCTTAGTTGATACTAATGGTGATGATAAATACGAAGGGGATGCATATACACAATACAATTGAAACATCCTAGTTGGTATAAATACATTTAGTGCTGCTAACCAATTGACAAGTATTGTTAAAGAAATGGGTATTGCTAAAATTATTGGTCAAAAAACTGGTGGCGGTATGTCGGCCATTATGCCTCTAGCTCTAAGCGATGGAACAACTATTACAATAAGTGGTCCAAATAATGCTACATTTGGCAAAGATAACAAAGAAATTGAAAGTGGTGTTCAACCAGACATCAAATTAGATTACAAAGATTTCTATAACTACGATAAAATCGATAAAATGTTAAGCGCTCAAAATCAAAAACAAGACGAAAATAAACAATAATCATCCTTTCATTGTTAAAAAACATCAGCAATTGATACTGATGGTAATGTAGTAAATTTTGTGTAAATTTATTTCTTGCTTACTTTTTGAGTAAGAGATTTGGGAATAGTAATCACACAAATCTAAATTTATTAGACAAAAATAACCAAATAACATAACTAAATCGGAGAGTTTAATCTTCTGAATGTTATTTGGTTATTTTAAATTATTATTACTCTTCTTCGAAAATTATTTGCAATTGATTATAAACAGGAACTGTAGATAATTTTGTGTAAATTAATCTCTGGCTTGCTTTTTTTAGTAAGTGATTTAAAAATAGCAATTAACTCAATAACAATTTAATTGTTTCCTTTGAAAAATTTTTAACCAAATAAGAACCAACAACCGCTAAGTCAACGCCACTTTCAAAACATTTTTTAATATTAAAGTCCTTAATACCACCATCAATTTCAATTATTATTTTCAAATTTTTTTGATCAATATATTTTCTAAGTTGTCTTACCTTTGCATAAGTAGATTCAATAAAACTCTGCCCACCCTTGCCAGGATAGACACTCATGGCTAATATTAAATCTAAATCCTTGAGAAATGGTATAACTTTGCTTACATCTGTATCGGGATTAAAGGCTAAGCCGAGTTTTATGTCTTCCTTTTTTGCTAATTTAATAAGTTTTTTGAGCTCTATTTCATTTTCAAAAGCTTCATAATGAAATGTTAAAATAGCTCTAAATTCCTTAAATTTATGATAATAAGAAAAAACATCTTTAACCATTAAGTGAATATCCATATTATGCTTTGGACACTGATCAAATATTTTTTTAATTTCTTCATATGTTAAGGCCGTATTGGGTACAAATTGGGCATCCATAACATCGTAATGAACATTACTAACACCTCATTTAATCAATGAATTAACATAGGAAATTAGTTGATCACTTTTTACATCTAATATCGAAGGGCTTATTTGTCTATTATCCATTTTTTTTCCACCTTAATATATTGGTTCTAACATACGCTTCATAAAGCTTTTATAATTTTCATATCTTTCTTCTTTAATAGTTCCACACTGAACGCGTCTTTTAACTTCACAATCCTCAATTCTTTCATGGTAGTGTCTACAACTTCTAAATTTGCAAAAAGGGGATGCTTCTCTAAAAGAATTAAAAGCAACAGGCATTTCATCAATTGTTAAATCAAACTCAATAGATGAAAACCCAGGAGTATCAATAATCTCGCCGCCATTAAAGTTAATTAAACTCACTTCTCTTGTTGTATGTTTACCGCGGTTTAGCGCCTTTGAAATGGCTTGTGTTTCAAAATTTGTGCTAGCTAAATAATTTATCAGCGTCGTTTTTCCGACACCGGTTTGGCCCACAAAAAAACTAGTCTTATGTTTAAAAATTTCTCGCAAGCCTTCAAAACTAGCTTCATTTTCATAATTTATTTCAAATACCTTATAACCTTGTTCCTTGTAAAAATCTATCCTTGAAGCAGATGTTAGATCTTTCTTGGTTAAAACAATTATTGGTTCTACATTCTTGCTTTCAATAATAATAAGGAACTTATCAACTAATTGAGAACTAAATTCTGGTTCAACTAATGACATAACGACAATCGCTTGGTCAACATTAGCAATTTTAGGCCTAATAAAGAAATTTCTTCGTCCTAAAATATGATGAATCAATCCTTCTTTTTCAAATTCAACATTATCGCCGACGATAGGTTTCATATCAAGCAATCTAAGTTTTCCTGAACCTCTCACTCTATAAATTTGTTTATCTCCAAACGACTTAACATCATAAAAACCTGCTAACGACTTAATAATTTTCCCTTTTTCCATTTAACACCTTCACTTCTACTTTTTATAATATTCAACTAAATATACAATTAAATAAATTAATAATCCAAGAATTATTGAGGAACCCAGTGTTATCAAAACAATGTTTAGCACCTTGTGTGATTTCTTTTTTTTCTTTTGTTCATGATTTTCAAGATCAAGCCGCTTTTCCATGCTTGCTTGCGGTGTTAAACAATGATCTAGATCACTAATTATGTCTAAGCAATTTAAATAGCGATTTTGAGGATTTTTAGCTGTACATTTTATTATAATATTTTCAACAGCTTGCGGAATAGTTTTCCCAACACCTTCTAAAGGTGGTATTGTACCGTTTATTTGAAGCAGTAAAATAGATTGGGCATCAATCCCTTGATAAACAGGATGTCCTGAAAGCATTTCATACAAAATCATACCAAAAGCATAGATATCGCTTTGAATTGAGGCTGGTTGACTTTTCAAGGGAATCTCAGGAGCTAAATATTGAACTGAGCCAACTGTTTTATTATCAGCTGTAACTCGCAAACTATCCTCGTTAATTGATATCCCAAAATCAATTAATTTAACTCTATTGGTATCATTTTCAATAATTATATTGCTTGGTTTTAAGTCTCGGTGGATAACATTGGATGAATGGATATCATACAATCCCCTGCATATCTCTCTCGCAATTCTTATTGCTTCATCAACAGGTATTTTTTTGTGTTTTGCAATTAATGCCTTGAGATTGGTTCCTTTGATTAATTCCATTGCATAATAAGATTCGTCTGCGCTTACATAGTAGCCAATCATCTTGATTACATTCGGCGATTTAATTGTTTTCAAAACGTTGCACTCGTTCTGAAAGCGGATTTGATTAACTTGTTTTTTTGTTATATCTGGAACAGTGAGTATTTTAACTGCCATTCTCTTTTGTGTCTTCTTATAACAAGCAGAATAAACCTCACCATACCCCCCTTTTCCTATTAAGACAAAGTCCTCAAAGTGTTTATTTACATTTTCGTATCTATCCAATCTCTTCAACATAATTAAAGCTCCAATATCAATGCTGTTAAATTATCTCTTGATTGATTTTTCTTCGCAATATCAATTAATTTTTGAGCTTTTTTATCAAGGTTAAGTTTTTTATCTAAAAGGATTTGCTCAATTGTTGGTTTATCAACAAAATCATGTATTCCGTCCGATGTCAATAAAATATATTTAATTTCTTCACTGCTCTTCAATAAAAAACTATCACATTTCATATTCTTATTAGGTCCCAAACAACTAACTAACTTATTGGCATCAGGTAATAATTTAACAATATCCATATCTATTTTTTTGATTTCTGCAAGTTCATGTAAAACGTTTTGATCAATAGTTATTTGATGTAATAAGCCATTATATGCATATGTACGAGAATCGCCAATATTAAATACATAAGTTTGTTTGTTTAAATTAAAAACTAGGGCAGCCGTTAAAGTTGTACCCATATCTTGATAATTTACAATATTTTTACTATTAACTATATCTTTAAGTGATTTTTTAATATAGCTTAGTGTGGTATTAAATCATTTATTTATATTTTTTCTATCATTAAATTGAATATTATCGTTAAAACTTTCTTGAAAATAGCTAACTAGTAATTCCACTGTTTTTTGTGAGCATAAGGCACCACCAAAATGACCCCCCATCCCATCGCATAATATAGCTAATGTTCAATTATTTAAAAAACTGATTGATGCACAATCCTGGTTCTCGTTACGATATTTTCCTTTATCAGTTTTAATAACATATTTCATTTTTCTACTTTTTTTAAGCCTTTCTACCGGGTTCTGCTTTTTGTTTTACATCAATAATGTGAGAAAAATTTTGCTTGATAATTTCCTTAACTTTATTAGCGGTTTCTTCAATTGAATTATTAATAACAACATGTTGAAAAATCGAAGAAAGAATTATTTCTTCTCTTGCTTTATCTAATCTTTTTAAAATAAGGTCATATGTTTCAGTATTTCTATTTTCAATTCTTCTTTCCAATTCTGTTAATGATGGAGGCATTAAGAATATTGAACATATTTCACCTTCTCTACCTTCTTTACGATACTTATTAATAATTTGCAAGGCACCATTAGTTTCGATTTCTAAAAATGGGATTTTTCCTGAGGCACAAATATTTGCCACTTCTGAATTTAGTGTTCCATAATAATTATCAAAATGCTTTGAATATTCTAAAACCTTATCTTCCTTAATAAATGTTTCAAATGTATCAATTGGAACAAAATAATAATGAATACCATCAACTTCACCTTCTCTTGGCTCGCGAGTGGTAATTGAAACCGATAATTTTAATTTTAAGTCCTTATTATCAAACAAATATTTTTCAATTGTGCCCTTCCCAACACCAGAAGGTCCGGTAAAAATAATTAATTTTTTCTCCATGCTTTCTCCTTCATCTTTTTTATTTTAGAATATTTAAAGTACTATTAGAATATTAATTATATTAATAATTAATTATATAAAAAATATTTACTTTATGTTTTCAATAAAGTAAATAAAAATTTTTCCATACTTCTTTTGTTTTACTACCTCATAATGATTATTTTTATATGTGAAATTATTCCAATCAGTTTCAATAATAATCTTTCCATTAGAATTTATCATATTATTTAAAGTTAATATATCAATGCATTTAACAAGCAATTCTTTTTCCCTAAAGGGTGGGTCCAAATAAACAAAGTCATATTTTTTATCCTTATTTTTGGACAAAAAAGATAATGCGTCAGTATTAATAATTAACAAATTGCTTTCTTTAAGACTATTTTTATTCTCAATAATTATTTTATATGCTTCGTAGTCTTTTTCGACACATGTGGCATTTTTTGCTCCACGAGATAAGGCTTCAAGACAAAATGAACCAGATCCAGAAAACAAATCTAGAAACTCTCGACCTTCAATATTAAATTGAATTGAAGAAAAAATGCCCTCTTTTGCTCTATCAGTTGTTGGCCTTGTTGTTTTAGAGGAAGGTTGTTTTAATAATCTTGAACGGTATTTTCCGGCTATAATTCTTAACATACTAATAATTATAATAACTTTAAAATAAGAGTAAAATATTTAATATTGATTTATTAAATGCCTTAAAAAAATATAATATTCAAAAACTGGAGGCTTATGTTAGAAGAAAAAAAGAAAAAACCTAGTGGAAAAAAATTTCTACTAGGTTTATCAATTTTTGCTATATCAGCAGGTTTTATTGCCACGGCTGGTTATTTTGGTTATAAAGCAGTTTTTGAGAAATTAGATGGTGGCGCTATTGATGAGGGGATTGTTCCGTTGCGAAATTCAGAAAATGATTTAAGCAAAACATCATTAAACGAAGATAATATCCCTTTTGAAATAAGAACAAGCGATGATGCCCTTATTTTTAATAGAAAAACAAGTAATTCATCAAGAGAACTTAATCCAAATTTTAAAGTGGGAAATTTAAGTTTTGTCGAAAAACCAATTGCTAGAAAACCAAACGGAGAACCTGTCTATTATCTAGGAAAAGAAGGAATGCTTTTACTAAATAAAATGTTTAAACAAAGGGCACTTTATGGTCCAGAAATAAACGCAATTAAAAGAATCAATATAAATGTGCCAAATGATGAATTGCAAGAAGATCGAACTAACGGGGCTTATTTTCCTGCAAATCGCGAAATGTACATCTTTGTAAATAAAATAGTTGAAAACAATCTAAAACTTTTGAATCAACCAGTAGAAAAAAGAATTGAAATTATTTTTGGTACTCTAATGCATGAATACACTCATCATATTGATAATATGTATAATAAATCAATAAAAAGGGGTGATGAACTTGCGAATAGTGATCTTATTGAATATGAGGGTGATCACAACTATTATCATATAGAAACAAATAATGCTAAATTTTTGAATGAATTTCGTAAAAATTTAAACTATGATAACACAAGAGATAATAAACTTTTATTAAGAAATAGTCAAGATTTTCTGCATGACCAAGACCAATTACCAGTTTACAAGTTTTATAGTGCCAATGAACTTTTTAGGATAGCAAACGTTAAAATAACACCTCTTGAGGCTAAAAAATATGAACCCCTTGATTCTAGAAGGTTTTATTTCAATAATAATAAATATCAAAATGTTTCTTTTATTGACCCAACTAATTTGCAATCAATAAGATATCTTTTCTCATTTACTGAGCTTGTACCAAGAGAAATAATTAAGCTTTCGCTAGGGCCAAATGCTTGGTTTTATAACTCTAATCGAAGCCAATTTGAAAACTATTTTTATTTTCGAAAAAACAATCGAACTGGCGAATTAATTTTTAATGCTGCTGGTGATGATATCCTAAAAAATATCGCTATCTTGAGAAAAAGCAATTTTTCAAATTCAAATGAATTAGCTACATTTGCATCCAATTGAGTTTTTAAAGACCAACTAAAAAACTTCCGTTCAAGTATTTATAATATTAGAACAAATGAATATGAGCGTCCATTTGCAAATGTTGGTAACTCGCACCATAAAGGTTTGTTCAAAGCTTATGTTGACCTAATGGGCTGAGGAGAACTTATAAGTTTTGCAAATTATAATATTCAAAATAACGATTCAAAGAATATTAATCTAGGCGGGTATTTTGAATTACCACAAAAAATTATTGAACAAAAGAAAAATAATCGTATCAAATCTAAACTAATTTTTGTAGACCTAAATGATAACAATAATACTCTGGAAATTGATTATAAATTGCAAAATTATAACCTTACAACGAAAAAGGTCTGAAATTCTATATACTATTTTGATATCAAAGATAACAAACAAAAAGATTACTATGATGAATCATGAGTATATCCAAAGTTATTTAAAGACAAATATCAATATGTTTCATATTTTGCTAAAAATATAGATAGGAATATTCTTAATAAGAAATTTAAAAATAAGAAGTTTGATGTTAAATTATGAGTTGACCTTGATAACAACGGCACATATGACCTGAATAAAAAGGATAATAAGGAAATTATTTCATTATTAAATGATAATGTATGAAATAATAGCGGCAAAAAATTCTATGCTAGATTTAAAAATAATAAGCGCCGCACCACAACATATCGAAATAACAGATCAAATTTTATAAACAATTTACAATATGAACTTTTTAGCATCAACCAAAATAATGAAACAAAAAAATATTACTATACAATTAAAAACTATTAAGCTAACTTTTGTTAGCTTTTATTTTTATTTAGGATATCAAGTATAATTTTTTTATGAAAAAAATTAGATTAGTTTTAGCTGGAACCGCCGAATTTTCAAAAACAATATTTAAGTCATTAATAAAAGATGAACGTTTTGAAGTCTCTTGTCTAATTAGCCAACCAAATAAAAAATTTGATAGAAACAAAAATGTATTACAAACCCCGATTGCGCAACTTGCTAATGAATTCAATATTAAACTATACCAACCAGAAAAAATCAAAGATATCTATGAAGAACTAAAAGCAATTGACTTTGACTTTTTTATCACAGCATCATTCGGGCAATTTATTCCAAACAGCATTTTAAAATTACCAAATAAACTACCCTTAAATGTTCATGGCAGTTTATTAGAGAAATACCGTGGAGCTTCGCCAATACAATATACACTTTTAAACAATGATAATAAAGCCGGAATCTCTTTGATTGAAATGATTGATAAAATGGATGCAGGTGATATCTTAAAAACATTAGAAATTGAAATATCAGAACAAGACAGCGCTATTGAACTATTTGATAGGCTAGGCTTAGAAACTTCGAAAGTAATTGGTAATTGGTTGCAACAAATTTACAATAATGATTTCACAAGAAAAATTCAAGATGAAAATCTAGTAACATTTGCTCCTAAAATTCAAAATGAGGAAGCTGAAATTTTTGAAACATTAACCTGTCAAGAAGCACTAAATAAAATAAGGGCATTCAATGATCAGCCAGGCGCTTTCATAATTATTAATAATAAAAGGTTAAAAATTTATCGCGCGACAAAAAACAAAATCCAAACACCGATAAAAATAAAGTTTTCAGATGGTTATTTATATCTAATTGAATACCAATATGAAGGCAAGAAAAAAGTTAAACATGAATTTTAATTTTAAAAATTTTCTTGCTAAGCAAAAAGAACAAGAATATTGAAAAAAGATTGAAATTATATTAAAAAATGAAGATCTAGTACCATCAAAAAATAATGTTTTTAACGCTTTTACAAATTTTGATTTTAGTAATATAAAACTCATTATTTTAGGGCAGGACCCTTATCCTACAAATGATAATGCCGACGGGCTTTGTTTTTCTTCAAAAAATAAAATAACGCCTGCGTCCTTGAAAAATATTTTTAAGGAAATCAAAAATTCCTATCCTCAAATTAAATTTAATAGCAATGATCTTACAAATTGAAAAAATCAAGGCGTCTTATTATTAAATGCAATATTAACAACACTCAAAAACAAAACACAAGCTCACAAAAATCAAGGTTGAGAAATATTTAACTTAAATCTTATAAGAGAAATTCTTTCATATTATGATGAGATTTTATTTCTAGCCATGGGAATCGACGCTCAAAACTTTATTAAAACTCTAAATATTAAGGAAGAATTTATATTTAAAACGGCACATCCTTCGCCTCTATCTTGTTGGCGGGGTTTCTTTAATAGTAATATATTTAAAAGAATAAATGAAAAACTTATATCGCTAGGAAAGAATGAAATTGATTGAAGTACAAAATAATATATTTAAACTAAAAATGATTATAATTTAAGAATACTATTATGTAAATAATATTTTTTTATTAATAAGGAGACTTTATGATATCGAATTGCGAAACAAAACGTAATGAAAATATGTTATTAAAAGTTGCTTATGAGGGACAAGAATTTTGTTCTTGCGTAGCAAAAACTCATTTGTTTATTAGCGAAAACTTTGATAAAAATATTGCTTATATTTATGTTTCAAAAGACATTAAGGATTACTACGGTTTTATAAAAGTGGTTGATCATATTATCAATGCAAAACGTAGAAGTTATCAGATTGATGTTTTATCATTTGCAAATCTTCCTTTTTTGACTGTTAAGGAAGTTTTAAGAGCGTTTATAACAAGAATGGAATTTCACGGAGCAAAATTATATTCTGCTAAACAAAAATGTGAAAATAAGAATGAAGAAGAAAAAAGCGAAATTAAACTAACACTTTTTCTTGAAGAAAATAGTTATGCTGAATATATTGAAAAATTAACGATAATTTCCAAAAATGTTTCAAAAACACGTAATCTGCAAATCACACCGCCTAACATAGCGACAAGTGAGTGAATCGCTGATGAAGTTAAAAAGGATTTCGAAGGAGTTGAAGGATTATCGATTAAGGTATTAAATAAGGCTGAAATTGAAGAACTAGGAATGGGTCTAATGTTAGCTGTTAATGCTGGTTCTTCATATGAGCCAAGAGTTGTTATTGCCGAATACAACGGAAATCCAAATAGCAAAGAAAAATTTGTCTATGTTGGTAAAGGCATAACCTTTGATACAGGTGGATATAACACCAAGGGTTACCATATGGATGGGATGAAATTTGATATGTCAGGTTCTGCCATCGTAGCCTACGCACTAAAATCAATTGCACAGCTAAAAATAAAGGCAAATGTAGCTGCAATCATGATGCTAACCGATAATGCTATTGATACCCATGGAACTCTACCTGAATCTGTTATTAAATCAATGAGTGGAAAGACTGTCGAAATTACTGATACAGATGCTGAAGGACGCTTAGTTTTAGCTGACGGAATTTACTATGGTGCCACAAAGCTAAATGCTTCTTTGATTGTTGATGTAGCAACTCTAACTGGCGCAATGTTAAGGGCACTAGGAAAAACATACTCAGGTATTTATTCTTCATGTGACAAAAGATGAGAAGAATTTGAGGAAGCAGCAGAGATAGCTCATGAAAAAGTTTGAAGACTTCCAATGCATGAAGAATTTCATAAAACCAATAAGTCATCACTAATTGCTGATTTAAATAATTACAATAATTCATCAAAGGCTGATTCCAATTCTGCTGCGATGTTTTTAAATGAATTTGCAAACAAAATTGATTTTATTCACTGTGATGTTGCCGGAACTGCTGATGCAAAAAATATGGGCTTGGGGATCCTAGTTTCAACATTAGTTGAACTAGCTGAAAAGCAAAAATAGAAAGGTAATTTAAAACTATGGAACTAATTAAAAAAATTGATGAAAAACGTAATGATTTTCTATTGTTGAAAGCAGTCTTTAAGGGTGATAAATTACCAAAAAATCTTGTCGAAAAGGATTTTACAATTACAGAATTTCTTAGCGAAAATGTTGCTTATGTTTACATGGGAGAAAGAGAAAAAATCAATTATAATAATATTTTTGATTTTGCTAAATCATTAGCTACAAATGCTGCAAGAAATTATCAAATCGATGTCGCTACATTTCCTGTTGATAACAAAATATGTATCTATGACACTGTTGATGCATTTACAAAAGGAATAAATTTTTCAGCAGCCAAACTTTATAATAAAAAAACCATCTATAAAAAAGAAAATCATAACAATCTTTCACTATATTTGCAAAATCCTACAAGCGATTTAATAGCCCACTTTAACAAGGCGGTGATTCTATCTGAAGCACTAAATTGGGCAAGAAATTTAGGCGTTACGCCCCCTAATGAACTAAACTCTGAACAACTAGCAATAATTGCACAAGAGGAACTAAGCCAATATCAAAATCTAAAGATAACAGTTTTAAACAAAAAACAAATTGAAAATCTAAACATGGGTCTGCTACTATCAGTTAATAGAGGTTCAATTTACGAGCCACGTGTTGTTATTATAGAATATAATGGTAATGAATTATCAAAAGAAAAAACCGTTTTGGTTGGTAAAGGTATTACATTCGACTCAGGTGGTTACAATATTAAAACCGGTCGCCATATGAATGGAATGAAATATGATATGGGCGGATCTGCTGTTGTAGCTGCTGTTATGAAAATAATTGCTCAAACTAAACCAAAAACTAATGTAGCAGCTATCATGTGCATTACCGATAATAGAGTTAATGGTGACGCCTCTCTTCCTGATTCAGTTTGAACTTCAATGAGTGGAAAGACTGTTGAGGTAAATAATACTGATGCCGAAGGTCGTTTAGTTATGGCTGATGGTTTATACTATGGTGCAACAAAACTAAAAGCTACAAGATTAATTGATGTTGCGACCTTAACTGGAGCAATGATTATGGCTTTAGGTGACACATACACCGGGGTATGATCAACAACTAAAAAGGGTTGAGAAGATACAAAAAATGCCGCAAAAATTCAACATGAATTAGTGTGAAGAATGCCACTTGATGATGAATATGCTGAATATATTAAAGGTTCAATTGTTGCGGATCTAAAAAATACAGATTTTACCGGAAATGCTGGTTCTTCTTCAGCTGCGATGTTTTTAAAAGAATTTACCAATGATATAGAATATATACACTTTGATATAGCCGGGACATGTGATATTAATGAAAAACCAATGTTTGCAATGGTTAAAACGATATCAGAACTAGTATCAAAATAACATAAATAAGGATATTATAAAAAAATTTTGTGTAAATTAATCTCTGGCTTACTTTTTAGTAAGTGATTTGAGAATAGTAATTACACAAAATTATCTACGATACCAAAATAATAAAAAAATTCAGATCCTTTTAATCTGAATTTTTTATGACTTATTTTTAGATTGATTATTAAAATAATCTTCCCAATAGTTAAGGCCTAACCCAAAACTATATATATCTAGTGCTTGCGTTATATTTTCTTTTCTTGCTCCAATATATACTTTCCCATCGGCAGCGTTAAAATCAACTCTATATCTTTTAATACCAAGACGTTTTCTAACGCCTTCCTGTTCAAATGCAAATCTCGGATCGTCTGAATCAGTTACATAAAGAGCCTTTATTATCCCATCTTTATCAAAATCAGCTCCTCAAACATTTATAATGTGATTAATTGAAACGCTACCATATGTATGAGATATACCAATAGCCTTATTAGCTTCAATTTCTCGTCTAAGTCTATCTGAGAGTGGCTTTGCGTAGGCGCCATAACCAAAATGTCAACGGTCCGTTAATAAGTGTTTACCAAAAACGTCCTTAAAGAACCCAAGAAATCCAGATTTACCTTTTTCATAATTAATTTCTTGGTTGCGTTGTTGCCTATTAGAATAACCATAACCATTTATATAAGTATCAAAAATTTTATCTGGCCAAACAGTGCGCCCGACATAAAGTTTCTTAAAAATTTCAAATAATTGACTATGTTCTGTTTTTGTTTTTATATTATCATTATTAGCCTCAAGAAACTTATTAATTTCGCGAAAATCTATTTCTTTATTTTTTCCTATTATTCCTTTTTGTGGATCATTTAAATACTTATTAATATAGTCCTTGTTTTGTATGCTTCAATAGTGAATAGCATTTGCTGCAACTACTGCAGCACAAAGTAAATTATCACCACGGTCAAAATCTTTATTGATATCAAATCATCCTTCTTCATTATCATTATGAGCATATCATCAACTGTCGATATCGTCGCTTGCGTTAATATGATGGAAAAATTTACTAAAATTAGGATTTACACCCTTTAAAAATAAAGTTTCAACTACACCTTCACTTTTTAGAAAATCACCTAACGGAGTATTCAATAGTTGTTGTGTTTTATCGTTTGGTGAAGGAATTTTTGGTAAATTTGGGACTTCTGACTTTGGGGCAGGAATTAATTCTAACTGCGGAATTTTCTTTGGTTCATCTGCTTTATTATTAATCGATGGTCCGAGTGGTATTTGTGGAATTATATTATTTTCTTTATTCTTTTTTATAGAGGGACCTAATTTAATTTGCGGAATAACATTAGTATTGTTGCCTTTATTTTTAATAGTTGGATCCGGGATAATTTGCGGATTTTTTTCTTCTTTTTTCTTTTTATGCGGAGGAGTTAAAGGTTTTGAATCATTGATTCTTTCCTCAACATTATTTTCATTAGGATTATGCATATGTGTATTATTATGTGGTGATTCAGAATCTGGTTTAGGGGATGGCTCCATAACATTTCTATTTTGACATGATAAAACAACAGACGACATAGATAAAGTCGGAATAATGCCTAAAGTTAATAAAAACAACTTCCTTTTGCTCAATATTGAATACCTCATTTAAAATTAGTTTAACAAAGCAAAAAACATAATAAACTAGCTGATGTTTGTTGCCCTATTCAATATAATTTATACCATAGTTTTTTTTTTTTTTTTGCATCTTTTGAAAAAAATTTACTCAAAAAGCATTTTGAAGCATAGAAAAAAATTCGGGTTTTTATTAATAACCCAAATTTTTATTGCTTATTTTTAGATAAATTCTTAAAGTATTGCTCTCAATATGCGGTTCCTAAACTAAAAGTGTAAATATCTAATGCCTCAGCTATATTTTCTTTTTTAGCACCGATAAAAACTTTCCCTTTTTGAGTATCAAAATTCACCTTGTATCTCTTAATACCAAGACGTTTTTTGATTCCATCTTGTTCAAAGAAGGCTTCCTGATCATCTGAGTCAGTTACATAAAGAGCCTTAACTATCCCGTCTTTATCAAAATCAGCTCCCCAAACATTAACAATATGATTAACAACAACTGAACCATAGGTATGAGAGATAGCAAGTGCCTTATTTGATATTATTTCATTTCTTAATCTTTCGCTTAGATTCTTTGCACTATGCGCATTTCTAAATGACCATCTATTTGATAAAATATTACTTTCAAACACATCTTTAAAAAATCCTTTTCAGTTAGCTTTAAGACTCCAATTATTTGGATTATTTAACTGTTGTGATTTCGGTCCGATGCGAAAGTACGGATAACCATTTATTAATTCATCAAATAATTTAAATGGTGTAACAAAGCCCTTCCCAGTTTTTTTATCAACATTACCACCATAATCTTTTTTAATTCATTCAAAAAGTACGCTATTTTCTCTTGTAGTTCGAATTCCATCATTTCCCATATGATTAACAAAGGTATTCAAGTTGCGAAAATCAATTGTAATATCCTGCAATGAGTTTTTAAATGAAATTACTCCCTTTCTAGGATCTAGTAAATATTTATCTAAATATTGCCTATTTTGTTTAATTCAATAATGTAAAGCATTAACCACTACAATAGCACCACATAAAAAGTTATCGCCACGAGTAAATTCCTTATTGATATCAAATCATCCTTCTTCATTATCATTATGAGCATACCATCAGCTATCAACACCATCTTTTTGATTAACATAGTGAATAAATTTTGCAAAATTAGGACTTACATCCTTTAAAAACAGAGTTTCCACAACCTCCTCGTTGTGTAAAAATTTGCCCAGTTCTGTTCCTTTGATTTGCTGTGTCCTATCATTACCCAATGTTTTTCGCGGTTTATAAGGCGGGGTTGGCTTTAGATCAGGTGGGACAGGAGTAGGTTTTGGTGCTGGTTCTGGTTCAGGTTGAGGTTTTGGTTTTATGTCATCTATTTTTTGACATGACAAAACAATTGCTGGTATAGAAATTACTGATATAATCTCAAAAGTAAATAATGTTGATTTTTTATGCTTCAATTTGGAAAAATCTCCTTGAAAATGATGATTTTCTTATGAACTATATTTTTACCATTAGTACTATTTACTGAATTAAAGATAATTGTTCTTCTTGTTGAAAAATATTGGCAAGTAAATCTTTTATTTGTTCTCTTAAAGTAGTAAGTTTAGTTTTTCTATTATTTAATTCTAAACTTAGCTCCATATCTTCGCTATTTTGACTGTTTTTTGTCATTATTTGTTCTAATTGGTCATCAATATTCATTATAACAGAATTAGCAAGCGATAAATCCTTAAAAAGCGCTATTCTTTTATCTATTTGTTTCTTATATTCTTCAAATGTCTTAATTAAATTATCAATATCAAAGGAATTATTTTGTTCCTCTTTCTTTAATTCCATAAGTTGCATGATTTGTGTATCTATATTTTTTTTCATCTTCAAGTTCCATTATTTCCTGACGAGATTCAGAATAATTTGGATCATAAGTTAAAAGTTTAATAACTTCTAATTTTCTTTTTTCATCATTCTTTTTTATTTCCTCAAATTCTTTTATCAACTCTTGAAAAACAGATTCATTTTCCTTATCGAATTCTTTTTCTTCATTAAGATTTTTAATTTGTTCATTCGCTTCACTAATTTCGTTATTTAATTCATCTAATTCCTGATTAATAACATTTTTTAGTTCTTGGCTCTTTTGATCAATTATTTTTTCATTTTCATTAATTTCCTTTTCTAATTTTTCTGCTTCAGGATTAGGCTTAATCATGTCTTTCACATCATCCTTATTTGCATTATTGGATTCATTATTGCCTTCATTATCATTGCCTTGTGAATTATCTTGATTAGATCCAGAATCATCTGATTCTTCGCTATCACTGGCATCGGGATTATTAGGATCAAAATCCTTATCGCTAGGATCATCACCATCATTTTCATCCGTTTTAGATTCATCTTCATGTATATCTGGTTTTTTTATTTCAGGGCTTGTTTCGGGACTATTTTCACTTGAATTATTACCCCCGATATTCGGCATTGTTCCCTCAGGAGTTTCAGGTTTTGGGCTATCGGTATTTTTTTCTAAACCTTTCGCATCGCTAATTTGCTTGTCTTTTTTATCAGTCATTTTTTCTAGCTTATTAGTCATGCCTTTACTGCACGACATTACAACTATTGTTGTGAAAAATGGAACAGACAAACTAGCTAGTGACAACAAAATTCTACTAGATCTTTTCATATTTTCCCCTTCTTAATTAATGTGCTTTTCAATATAATATATACCATAGTTTTTTTTTTTTTTTTTGCAAAGTGTATCTACTTTATTAAAATTGTTATTTATTTAAAAATATTAAAATTTAATTTTCTATTCATTTATTTCTGAAATGTAAAACTCTATTTTTATTAGATCTTAGTAATATTAAAAAAATATAAATAATAAAATAAGATGATTATTAAATCATCTTATTAAATCCAGTAACCATTATAAGTATTTTTCAAGTTGTAATTGTTCTTGAGAAATTTTATCAATTAATTCTTTAATTTCCTTTCTTAATTTATACAAAAGGTCCTTCTTTTTATTCAATTTTTCTAGTTTTTCTTTAGCTAAAGGATCGGATTTTTTCATCAATTCTGCTATTTGGTTATCAATATCCTCAATTATCAAATTAGACACCGATAGTTTCTTATACAAATCTATTCTCTTATTTATTTCGCTCTTATTTTCTTCGAAAATTTTAATTAATTCTTCCGCATTTTTCTTATCAATTATTTCTTCTTGCAAATCCATTTTAATTTGTTCAATTTGAGCAATCACATCAGTTCTTTCTTGCTCTAATTCTGCTAATTGATTAGGAAACTCAGATTTATCTGCCTTGTAGTTTAATAATTCTTCAACTTTTTGCTTTCTTTGTTGACTCTCTGTTTTTAAATCTTTATATTCTTTTTTTAGTTCTTCGTATTCCTGAGCATTATCAGGATCGTCAACCTTACTTTGAGTTAGATTCTCAATTTGTTCATCTGCATCTTCAATAGTTGCTTCTAAATCATTCAATTCTGATTTAGAAATAGCTTCAAGTTCGACGATTTTTTTATCGATTTCATCTTCGTTAACCTTAATTTCATTTTGTATTTCTTGTGCTTCTGGACTAATTTTTGGTGTTATATCATCTTTTTTAGTATCAGGTGTTTTGATTAAACCCTTTTCTTTAAGAGAATTAAAAAGTTCAGTCAAATCCTTTTCTTTGATTTGTTTTTCAATCTCTTGTAAACTTTTTTGTAATGATTCTATTTTAAACATTTCTTCTATTTCTTCATCTGTCAAGTTGCTTAACAACTCATCTTCTTTAGGGTCAGGTGTAACTTCTGGGAGAGATGGTGATACAAGAGTATCTTTAGTGTCCTCATCTTCTGTTCTACCTTCTGGAAGGGTTTTTCCTAAATGTTTAATTTCTGGTTTCTTTTCTTGTTCTTTGCCTTCTTCTTTCTTTTTAGGATCTTGCGGTTTCTTTTGATCATCTATTTTAGGATTGCTAGGTTTATTATCATTATTTGAACTGCAAGAGATAACAGTTGCAGCTGTTATAAAAGGTATTGAAATGCTTGCTAATGTTAATAAAATTTTGTTAGATTTTTTCATAAATTTCCCCTTAAAATGTTTATCAATTTACTAAATTACACCATAGTTTTTTTTTTTTTTTTTGTGAAATTTATCAACAAAATATCAAAAATTCTGTTTTTATAAATAAAAGTTATCCTTAGTTTTATCAATTAAGTCTGTTGGTTTAAGTCATTAATATAAAAAATAAGATGACTCTAAAATCGGAACTGTAGAAAATTTTGTGTAAATTAATTTCTGGCTTATTTTTTTATAAGTAATTTGAGAATAGCAATTACACAAATCAAAAATTTATTATACAAAACAAGCCCACAATTAGGAATAACTTTATTTCATTTTTCCAACTGATTTTGAATTGCAAAATAAACTATTTTTATTAAAGAGTCATCGGCAGGAAATGGAATTTTGTTTCTTGATATTTTTCTAATATTTCTATTTAAATTTTCGATGACGTTTGTTATATAAATTAGCCTTATAATTTCGGTTGGAAAGTTAAAATTCATCAATGTTTTTTCGTCAACTTTTAAGCGCATACTGATATTTAGAATCTCATTTTTCTTCAAAAATATCTAGTAATCTAGATGCTTCATCTATACTGTTGGATTTATAAATATTTTTTATGTCTTGGGCAAATTATTTTAAATCTTTATAGTTAACATGTTTTGTCGAATTTCTTATTTGATGAACTATGCACTTTTGAATTTGTTTTTTAGGAAAGACTACTTTAATTGCTGCTAAATTATTGCTTGTCATGAGATATATATCCCAAATCCCTCATAATTTAAGGTCATTTAGTACTTGAATTCAATATTTTGCACTTTCGAATTCTCCTATTCAGGATCCAAAACATCATTATATTCTTCCAAAGAGTATCTCATAACTATGTAAACTGACTTTTCAACAAGTTTATTTTCTTCTTTAACTTTAAATCTTATTCCATCAATAAAAACCATGGCATAAGTTTTTTTCTAAAGGTCTATTTCTTCACTCTGTTATGTGTGGAATTATCTTATTAGTTACTCTACTTACAAAACTTGGATCAACATCTATAGCATACATATCTTTTAATGTATCTGATATGTCCCTAGTTGATACACCTCTTGAATATAAGCTAATAATTTGGCTTTCAATTTCGGAAATATCGTATTGAAATTTAGAAACTACTTTTGGTACAAATCTTAAATTTCTATCTCTTGGAATTTAGTTCAATTTCTCCGAAATTAGATCTTACATTTTGGAATAACTACCATTTCGATAGTTGTCTTTTATAGTTCATTCGTGTTCATATTTATCTCATGCAAGAAAGTTTTTTAATTTTTTCTTGCATCATAATTTCTATAAGATCTTTTATATTTTTCTTAACAATTTCATAAACATTTTCTTTGGTTGTTGGTTTATATTTATCATGTAATTCTCTTGCGCTTAGCATTTTAATATCTTTTTTTGGCATATTAAAAAAATCTCCTGTGTAAATATTTTAAATTTAAATATTTGCCATTGGGAGATTTTTAAACAAAATTATCTATGGTACCTAATTTCTAATTTAGGGTTTTTATATTCTTTGAATATTTTTAGCTATTGCTCCATATTTGCAACGAAGGAATAAAAACCGTCAAAAAAGAATCAATTTTTTTTCTTTAGTTTTTTCAAACAAGGTAAAGAGTTTGCCCAGCCCTATTGTCAATTGTTATTTCAAACCCGTCTTTTTCTTTATTATCAAAATAAAATCTTCTTAATGTTTTAATATTTCCACCTTCTACAACGACTAAATATTCAACAAAATATAGTTCTGTTTTGTAAAATCTTTCTTTTTTATTATTTCTTTCAAATAATCGAGTTAGTACATTTACTTTATCAGTTTTATATGTAGCATAAAATGCCTCATTAAGTTTTTTAAATAATTCCTTATTTTTTCTACCTTGAGAATTTATTGCGTCTATAACTTGCGATTTTGTATATTTAGAAGAATCAAGTTTTGAAGTATTATGCATCAAAAGGTTTTGTGCTTGTCCTATTTTTAATTCATCAAGTGCATAAAACAATTGAGTTAAAGCGATATTGTAATTTTGCATACGATGAATATCCTTATTTGTTTGAAGGACATAGAAACCATCATTTAAATTTTCTAATCAATTTTTATATATGATTTTTTCTTCTAATTTTTTAATTGATTCTTTACGATATGTTTTTAATTTTTCAAAATCTCCAGTTTTGATAGCGTTATTTTTCTTTTTAATATCTTCCTTAGTAATAATTCTTGAATTTGAACCGAATAATACAAATTTATCTCCAAATTCTTTTAAATCTACATACCCGCCCAACAAAGGTTTTAGCATATTGAAATATCTATCAACATCTGCTTTGTCTTGCAATAGTTGTTTAATAGTTCTCTTTGTAGGATCAGCTGCTTTGTAATATTCACTTATGCTGTTTTTAAAACTTTCAACACTAAGATTGTTAGAAGTGAATAATGTTTCATCATAAACAAAAGATTTTGTTATATCATTTCATTTATTTTTAATATGTTCTTCAAAGGTATTTAAAATTTCTTTTTGTTGTTCTTTTTCAAATAAAGATAATGTTATACTGTTATTATTACCATTTAAAGACTCTTGTGTGTTATTTTTTAAGTCAGAAACAATGATTTCGGATAATTGTTTTAAATATTCTTGTTGTTTTTGCTTTTGTTTTTTGCCATCGATAATGATGTCTTTATTAAAAATAATCTTATCAGTATTTAATGGATTTTTATTTTCTTCTTCTAATGAAAAAGAAAATCTAATTCCTTCTCCCTCTTTTGAGGGGTCGTATTTTTGGTATAGATATTGATTATAATAATTATTAACTATCTTTTGGATTTGTTCATTTGAAGGCTCATTATAATCAAAAATAATATCTGGAGCAATGTTTTTGAAAGCATTCTCGTCTAACTTTATAGACGGTTTATGAGGTTTTTTATCATGATCTTGTTCTTTGCCTTCTTCTTTCTTTTTAGGATCTTCTGGTTTCTTTTCTTGTTCTTTGCCTTCTTCTTTCTTTTTAGGATCTTGTGGTTTCTTTTGATCATCTATTTTAGGATTACTAGGTTTTTCATCATTATTTGAACTGCATGAAATAACAGTTGCGGCTGTTATAAAAGGTATTGAAATGCTTGCTAATGTTAATAAAATTTTGTTAGATTTTTTCATAAATTTCCCCTTAAAATGTTTATCAATTTACTAAATTACACCATAGTTTTTTTTTTTTTTTTTGTGAAATTTATCAACAAAATATCAAAAAATTCTGTTTTTATAAATAAAAGTTATTCTTAGTTTTATCAATTAAGTCTACTGGTTTAAGCCATTAATATAAAAAATAAGATGACTACAAAATCATCTTATTAAATTTTTTTGTGCTACCTACAAATTTAGTTCAAGTTCTATTTCCTTTTGAAATACCTTTGCAATTAAATCTTCAATTTCTTCACTTAATTTATTCAAAGTTTTCATTTTATTATTTAATTGTGTTTTTAATTCTTCATCTTCAGGATCTTTAACAGTAGATTTTTCTAATTCCCCTATTTCCTTCTTGATATCTTCTGCTATGGCATTAGCTATTGAAAGGCGTTTATATATATTAATTCTTTTATCAATTTCTTGTTTATTTTTTTCAAAAAATTTAATTAAATCATTAATATTTTTACTATTGAAATCATTATCATTTAAATATTCCATAAGTTGCTTAATTTGAGTGTCCGCATCAGTTCTTTCTTGCTCTAATTCTGCTATTTGATTGGCAAACTCAGGTTTATCTGCCTTGTAGTTTAATAATTCTTCAACTTTTTGCTTTCTCTGTTGACTCTTTGTTTTTAAATCTTCATATTCTTTTTTTAGTTCTTCGTAATCCTTAGCATTATCAACATCGTCAACCTTACTTTGAGTTAAATTATCAATTTGTTCTTCTGCATCTTCAATAGCTGCTTTTAAATCATTCAATTCTGATTTAGAAATAGTTTCAAGTTCAACGGTTTTTTTATCGATTTCATCTTCGTTAACCTTAATTTCATTTTGTATTTCTTGTGCTT
>NZ_JBSQBC010000005.1:0-57638 GCF_053851675.1 Mycoplasma sp. 1781 | reverse complement strand
ATATGGAATTAGTGAAGATGACAAACAATTTAGTAAATCATTTTATGAGGTAGAGAATGAATAATAATTTAGCTGATAAATTAAAAAATATATTAGATTATTTTCCACCTAAAGACCTTGACACATTTATTGTAAATGGACTAAATCCTAAAATTAAATTGAGAGATTACCAAACTAGAGCAATTCAGTCATTTATTTTGTATTATCTTGATGAAGGTAATACAAAATTACGTACTCAAGATAAAATACACAACCTATTCCAAATGGCAACAGGGAGTGGAAAGACAGTAATAATGGCTGCTTTAATTCTATTTTTATATCAACAAGGTTATAGAAACTTTATTTTCTTTGTATCACAAACCAATATTCTTGAAAAAACTAAAGAAAACTTTGCAAATCCAGCAAGTTCAAAATATTTATTTGCTTCGCCTTTAAAATGCTTCAATAAAACAATAAAAATCAATATTGTTGATAATTTTCAAGCTTCAAACATTGATAAAGACTTAATTAATATATGTTTTACAACCATTCAAAAATTACATAATGACATTATTAGTCCACGCGAAAATGCTATGAGTGAATATGATTTTAGCAATCATAAAGTAGTATTTATTAGCGATGAATCTCATCATCTAAATGCAAGCACAAAAGCCAAAAGTAAAGTACAAAAACCCGAGATATTTGAAGAACCTTCTTGGGAAAACACTGTAATTAGTTTATATAATAAACATCCCGAATCGCTTTTACTTGAATTTAGTGCAACTGCAGGTCTTAATAATGAAGATATTAATAAAAAATACGCTGATAAACTGATTTTTGACTATCCTCTCAAAACTTTTAGAGACGAAAAATGAACCAAAAACTTTCAAAACATAAGTTCTGAGACAACATATTGACAAAGATCGCTTATAGCATTAATTATTAGTGAATATCGTCATATGCTTTTTAATGATTTAGGCTTAGAAATAAAACCTGTGGTTTTATTTAAGTCAAAAACAATTGTAGAAAGTAAAAAGTTTTTTGAAGAGTTTAAGCAAAAAATTCAAAAACTAAGCATTGAAGACATATTGGCTCTTGAAACTATTGATATTCCGATTATGAAGCAAAGTCTTAGTTACTTTAAAAATTTAGGACATCAAGACTATCAATTATTAGTTAATCTACTTAAAGAAAGTTTTCGTGAGCAAACACTAGTCATTATTAACTCATCCGCTGAAAGCGCAATTGATGCACAAATGCAAATGTTACTCAATACGTTGGAAGATAAAGACAATGTCTTGCGAGGTATTTTTGTAGTTGATCAACTAAATGAGGGTTGAGATGTACTTAACCTTTTTGACATTGTTAGACTGCATGATGAACGTCAAGAAAATACACGTGTAAAAACCAACAAGTATACAATTAAAGAAGCTCAATTAATTGGACGTGGAGCCCGTTATTGTCCTTTTGTGTATAACAATGATGAACAAAATCGAAACAAACGAAAATTCGATGCAGACTTAAGCAATAAATATCGTGTTCTAGAAACTCTTTATTACCACTGCAAAAACGATTCACGCTATATCAATGACCTTCAAAATACACTTAAACAAACTGGTCTTATTGATGATGATAATGGTAAAGTAGTTGAAATTAAACTTAAAGAAGAATTTAAAAATTCAGAATTTTTTCAAAATGCTTTAGTTTGAACTAACAAAAGAGTTCCAAAACAAAATAGTATGCCAAGCGAGCAAGATAAAGTTAATTTTACTAAAACTATTGATTTTAAAGTTAAACAAATTAAGGCTAATGAGGAAAAACTTTTTGATTTAGACACACAATCAGATAATGAAATAGAAGAACTTAAAATTGTTCAACAACTTAATCTTCAAGATGTTGAATATCACATTCTTGAGGGCTGTGCGCTTTATTTTGAAACACTGAAGTTTGATTTTCTAAAATCTAAGTTTTCTAATCTTAAATCACTTCAAGAATTTTTAACTTCATCTGATTATCTAGGTTCAAATGTTAAAATTATCTTTAAGTCTAATGACTCGAAAGCAAAAATAAGTGGAAGAGATATTTTTAGTGCTGTTATGGATGCATTTAAACAAATTGAAAATTATCTTTATTCGCTCAAAGATGCAAGTGTAGGTGAAAAAGTTCTACGTCCTAAATATCTTAAAGATGTTATTGAAGATAAATTAATATATGTTGCTAATGTTGAGGATGAAGACGGAAATGGTAACCCTCAAAGTAAAGCAAGCGAAAAACTTAGAATGGATCTTAGTTCTAAAAAATGATATGTTTTTAATGAAAATTATGGAACAAGTGAAGAAAAAGAATTTGTCAAATGATTTAGTGATAACTATGCAAAGCGACTCGAAAACAAAAATATTGAATTCTATTTAGTTAGAAATGAACGTTTTAGTGATCTTGCACTTTATGATTTTGATAGTGGTGATCGTTTTGAACCTGATTTTCTTCTTTATTTCAAAACCAATAAAATAAGTTCGCAAGTATTTGTCGAACCTAAAGGTACACATCTAATCGAACATGATAATTGGAAAGCGAATTTATTGAGCTTGATAAACAGCGGCATCAATCTTATGCCAAATAATGGTAATTGAAGAGTTATTGGTATGCCTTTTTTCAATAAATTAAAAACCACCGAATTTAGTCAAAAATTTGATGATTTTATTGAAAGTCTATAGCACTCGTGCTTTAAAATGCTATCGTAGATAATTTTGTGTAGAGATCACTAAATAGCAAATATTTAACAGAAGATTTTTACACCAAATTATCTACAGTACCACCAAACAACATATTTGGAAGAAAAATTCTCCAATTTTGTCATGTTGTTTGGTTGTTTTTTGCATAATAAATTTAGATTTTCGTAATTGCTAATCTCAAAAATCTCTTACTATAAAAAGTAAGCCAGAGATAAATTTACACAAAATTTTCTATATTACCTTCAAAATAAGTTTGAGACTGATTTATACAAAATTATCCACAGTATCCAAATTTAATTTATTTAGCAAATCATTTTTTGGCAATTTGTATATCGCTGTCTTGAATTTTATTTTCATGATTAAGACTGATATATCTTATTAATGCTTCAAACTCGACAAATATTTCTTGATACTTGCTTGGAATTATATCAAGATCTAAAAGATAGGCAACGTTATCAAAACCTTCATCATTTTTTATACCAATTTTAACTAAACCGTGATATTCTATATCATTAATTACAACGTTTGTAATATAAATTCCTGATTTAATTTTTTTGATATTTTCAGGATATTTAAAATGAAATTTCTCAAAATTAGTAATAAAGGCATATTTTTCAATAAGTAGATTATTTATTGCCGAAATGTTGCCTTCATCAATTAATTCATTTATTAATGTTGAGGAAATTTTTCTTTTATTAATCTTTCGTTCGTTTGCTGTATAGACTTCAAAATTTTTTTTAAGGTAATTAACATCGCCACTTCTACGAAAGCCAAAATAAAAATCATTACCGCATACAACATATTTAACGTTATTATTTTTTAAATTATTGCAAAAGTCATAATGTGAAACATTCATTGTATCTTCATTAACATCAACTAAAAATACGAAATCGAATCCTAAATTAAATAATGTATATAGTCTTGTTTGGACTTGGAAGGCCTTGCTTTCATGTATTTTCGACTTTTTATATGGTTGGTTAAATAGCATAATTGCTAATTTGTAATTTGCCCCTGAATTTTTTAGGTCCTTTGCAATTTTGATTAATTCATAGTGTCCTAGATGAAGAGTTTCAAAACTGCCTAAAACCATAATTAAGTCATTATTTATTTCAAAAATTTGTTTAAAATTTCATTCAAAAATTTTCATATTAATAATTTTACTTTAATTAATAATTTTAAAAATAAATAAAAATTTTACGATTACTCGTAAAATCCTTTTTCTTTTAGTTTGAAATATGGTCCATCTTCGGTAACAGGTAAACATATTTCATTAGCAACATTTTTAGTGGTATCTTCTCCATTTCCCATAGCTATTCCTAAACCAACTAGTTTTAGCATCTCAATGTCATTTTCAGAATCACCAAATGCAACCATTTCACTTGGCTTAATATCCAGCAGTTTGCCCAATACTTCTAGACCCACGGCCTTGGTAATGCCTTTAGCTGAAAGAAATATTCCCCCAGGTCATGTTGCTAAAACTCACATATTCATATTATGGTGTTCGAATAAAATATTAAGTTGCTTAGATCAATATTCGGGATTATTTGTGCTAACAGTGATTAGATAGTTTTTATCATTTTTTGTTTCGAATTCTTTTTCTGATATAAATTTATCTTTATAAGGTAGATAGAATCAGTGATTTAGATTAAATAAATCATTATAATAGCCCCATTTATATCCTACAAATGAAAATGGTATCTTTCTTTCATTAGCAAATAATCTGAACTTTACAAAATCATTATAATCAATAGTTTGTTCAAATATGTATTCATTAGTTTTTAAATCTAAAATAAATGTTCCATTTGCACCAATAAAATAATCAACATATGGATTATGTATTTGTTTTCCGACTGTAAAAATATCACGTCCTGAACAAAGCACATTAATATAACCTGCATCTTTTAATTTGCGAAACATTTCTTTCATTCTTAGAGAAAGTTCATCTATGCCGAATGGTAGCAATGTACCGTCTATATCAAACACAACCATCTTGTACTTGTTATTCATTTTAACCTCTTAACTAGGCAATGAAAATATACGGTTGAATAAAACCTTGTCGAAGGTTATGAAACCGTTATTTATTTGTCCTCAACCAATTATTTGATTATTAAATGTAAAAAGGCCTTTTCCGTTAAAGTTTTTAAATCTATCGAAAAAAACCGATTTTGACTTTATTAATTTCACTTCAAAATGTGTAAGTGTATATAATTTTACTCTAAAAAGAGAGTTTATGTTATTGATTTGCTCAAAATCGAGACTTTCATTTAATTTGATATTCCCAATTTTCTCTCGCTTTAAAATATTTACAACAGCATCCGTTTCAAGATATGTTCCAATATCATGAATTAATGACCTTATGTAAGTTCCTTTTGATACTTTTGTCCTAATGATGAATGATTGTTTTTGATAGTTAAAATCTATTAACTCCAAGTTGTGTATTTTAATATTACATTCTGCTAATGAAAAATCTATGTTTTTTCTAGCTAAATCATAACTTCTTTGTCCATTTATTTTTTTGGCCGAAAAAACTGGAGGAATTTGTTTGGTTTGATTTTTAAAATGTTTTAGCGCATTTTCTAATTGCTCCTTGGTAATCATTTTTTTATTTTTTAAAAAAATAACTTCTTCACCTTCATCATAACTTTTAGAAGAGCAATGAAGTGAAGCTTCAACAAAATACTGTTTTGTATCATTAATAAGTCATGGCAAAACTTTTGTATCATCATCACTAGCAACTATTAAAAGACCTTGGGCTAACGGATCAAGAGTACCGCTATGACCAATCTTTTTAATATTATGTTCTTTTGCAAATTTTTTAATTGCAAAAAAACTTGATTCTCCTCTTTTTTTATTAATCTTAAAAAACATTTTTCCTCAATGTAATTTATTATATCATTTTTAAATTATTTAATCAATTGAAGGGGTTATTGATGAGATAACTGAATATCAAAAGCTTTATCTTCTTAGTTTTTAAATTAAGTGTTGGATTTATGTATTAACGAAGATTACCATATTTATCATGAGACAAGTTTTACTTGATTTGCTAGTTAAAAAATATCTCTTTATTTTATAAAAAACACTAATTTACTAATTTATAAAAGTGTATAAAATAAAAATAGGTGTTTTGAATCATATTTCAAAAAATTAAAATATATGCTACTTTTTTTATTAAATAACAAAAAAATTATATATAATAATATAGCATTAAATAAGTAAGCCGTTTTAGCTCAGTTGGCAGAGCAACTGACTTGTAATCAGTAGGTCGTAGGTTCAAGTCCTATAAACGGCACCATATATGCGCGAGTGGTGAAATTGGCAGACACGTTAGTTTTAGGCACTAATGCTTCCGGCGTGAGGGTTCAAGTCCCTCCTCGCGCACCATATCATTAAATATGTTGTTTAGAAAGGTTATAAATGCCTTTCTTTTTTTATTTTAAATTTTATAATGAAAAAATAATTAATATAATTCAAATTGCGCGCTAAACTTAATATGTTATGAGGAAAATAAAATTATTTGAAATGTTTTCAGGCATTGGCAGCCAATATAAAACCCTTAAGAATTTAGAGCATAAATTGAATTTTAAAGCAGTTAGTTTGGGTGCTTGTGATTTTTATATTGATGCAATTATTTCATATATGATAATTCATTGCGGTAATTGGAATTACTTTTTTTATAGTTAAAAATCTTATTATGTTGGTTTATTTGTTATGCGCTTAAATTAGTGGATAACAAATAAAGCATAAAAAAAATGCCGTGAAGGCATTTTTTATTGGTGATTTACAAATGGTGGAGAATGAGGGGCTCGAACCCACGACCCTCGCCTTGTAAGGGCGATGCTCTCCCAACTGAGCTAATTCTCCAAATGGTGACCCTAGCGGGACTCGAACCCACGCATGTATGGATGAAAACCATATGTGTTAACCACTTCACCATAGGGCCATACTGGCGCCGACTATTGGGATTGAACCAACGACCAACTGGTTAACAGCCAGCTGCTCTACCGCTGAGCTAAGTCGGCACTCATATAAGTAAATGCTTAATTATTATAACCTAAAAAAATATTTCTTAATAAAAATTTTTAATTTATTTATATAAGCACCATCATATCTCGTATTATCGGCAATTATGGTGCTGGTTAGAGGTATCGAACCCCCGACCCACTGATTACGAATCAGTTGCTCTACCATCTGAGCTAAACCAGCATGTAAATTATTTTAGCAAATTTTAGTAAAAAAGTAATTTTCTAAATTATTAATTATTCATTTGTTAATTTTAAAAAATATAAACTTGTCGCTTTTTATTAAAAAAATACTTTTTTCAAAAAATAGTTTATAAAAATAGTAAAATTTGGTTGATAGTGGGAGGAAGTGGAAATGTATGGTAAATACGAGCGAAGCTTAGATGACAAGTTAAGAGTTGTCATTCCGCCTAAAATACTTAATGATTTAGGAAAAGAATTTTTTATCACAATTGGTTTTGACAAACAATTAGTTTTGAGAGATAAGGTTGAGTTTGAAAAACTAAAATCTAAACTTGAGGATAATAATTTGCTTAATAGAGATTTGAGAGAATTAAGTAGATTTATCTTTGCAAATACAGAATTAGTTGTGCCAGATAAGTCAAATCGTATTATTATTCCGAAACATTTAGCTTTTAAAACCACTATCAAAAAGGATGTTGTCTTCATCGGATCAGGAAACACCTGTGAACTTTTTGCAAAAGAAGTTTATGATGCAAAAGAAAGATATTTCGAAGATGAAATTGACATTAATAATCTAGCTCAGAAATTATTTGAACAAGGGGTTAAATTATAGAAAAACATATTCCTGTTTTGCTAAATGAAGTAGTTAACTCATTAGACATTAAGCCAAATGGGATTTATCTTGATTTAACTTTAGGAAGAGCTGGACATAGTGTTGAAATTTTAAAAAAAATAAAAGACCAAGGTAACGGGAGACTTATTTGCTTTGATAAAGATATTGAAGCAATACGTGATTCCGAACAAAAATTAAAATTAGTGAGTGACCTTTTTATATTAGTTAAGAGTGATTTTAGATTCTTGAAAGAAGAATTAGCGAAACTTAATATTGAAAAAGTTGATGGAATCTTAGTTGATCTAGGTGTATCTAGTCCACAACTAGATGATGCTAGAAGAGGTTTTTCATATTCACAGGATACAAAACTGGATATGAGAATGGATTTGGATGCAGAACTTAATGCACATATAATAGTCAATGAGTGAGAAGAAGATAAAATTGCACAAATTTTATACGATTATGGTGATGTAAAGCTAGCAAGAATAGTTGCGAAATCAATTGTTAAAAATAGACCAATTAGTACTTCTTTTGAATTAAATGAAATTATTAAAAAAGCATTACCAGCCAAAATTGTTAGACAAAAGAATCCATCGAAGGCTGTATTTCAAGCCTTAAGGATTGCGGTTAATGATGAATTAAATGCATTAGATGATTTGCTAAATCAGGTTATAGATTTATTAAATGTTAACGGCAAGTTAGCTATTATAACCTTTCATAGCAAGGAAGATGCAAAAGTCAAAAGATTCTTTCAAAATTTAAATTATGTAGATCCTAAATTAAAAAGATTGCCAGTTCAGACTGAATTAAAGTGAAAACAAAAAATTATTTTTCCTTCTCAAAGCGAATTTGAGAATAATAAGAGATCACGTAGCGCAAAAATGAGAGTGATAACAAAAATAGGTTAATTTATGAAGAAAAGTGTTATTATAGCATACAAATTTGAGGTCAGCAGTTTTTCTGTTGAGGTTATAGAGCAAAATTCTTTTGGAAATATTTTGATTTATAAAAGAAGCATTAGTAGCACAATTTTTAACCTATTTGAGTTAGATTCATTTATTTGTAAAACTAAAAAAGAAATTGAAGCAACCATATCTTTGACAATAAAAAATGTTGTTGTAATTATTCAAGATTCACCTTTTTTGAAAATTAATAAGAAAATAATTTCTAATAAAAGTAATCAAAAGCTAACTAATTATGAATTAGCTAAGAAACTATACTACTTAGAAAAATCAAATAGTAATTACTTATTTGATTACTCATATCTAAATAATGATAATAACAATCAATTAATAAGTCTTAATCTTTTAGAATGAAATGTTGCTAAAAACATTTTTAATCTATTTAAGAAAAATAACCTAAATATTTTAAAAATTTATGACTATGAATTTCTTAAAAATATTTATTTTAATCAACAAAGAGATTCTGGAATAGCTACCCAAATTTATTTAGATGATTACAGCTTGAAATTAAATGTTTTAAAAAATGATGTAGTTATAATTAAAAAAAATGTTAATTTAGGAATAGATTATTTAATTGAATTCATTGCTAAACAATTGAAAACTACCAAAAAAATAGCTTATACTAAATTTAATTTATGGCAATGTAACTTAAATTCTGGCAATAATTTATTATTTAAAAAAGTTCTTGGATATTATTTAAAAAAAATTAATGATTATGTTGAATCTTTTTTAAAAAATATAAAAGATATTAATATAAAAGTTAATTTTAATGTAAGTAATAGCAAATTCCTAGAAACCATAAAAGCGTTTAAAAACCTTAAAATTTTAAGTTATTTATCAGACAAAGCTTATTGCGCAATTGATGTTATTAGTTATGAAATGATGGGAATTATTAATCTTGTTAACAAAAGACAAAATACTATTAAAGAAATGACTATAACCTCTGAATTATTTATTTTAGACGTAAATAAACGAGAGGAAAAAGGATATTCTTTTAATTACAAAAAATAAACTCAATTTTATTTATATAATTTAGTTAAATTAAAGATAAAGTAGAAAAAAGTAAGGAGTACTGCCATGCCAGAATTTGAAAATTTCAATTCCGTTGCTAATATTAAGGTTATCGGTGTTGGTGGTGGTGGAAATAATAGTATTCAAAGTCTTCTTGATACAAAAATTGATGGATTAGAATTTGTTGTTGCAAATACAGATAGACAAATTCTAGATAAATTTGATAAATCACTAACACTACAATTAGGTGATAAAAAAGGTATCGGGGCTGGTGCTAATCCAGAAATTGGAAGACAAGCTGCCGAGCATTCAACACATGAAATAAAGGAAAAGATAAAAAATGCTAGCCTAGTAGTTATTACTGCTGGGATGGGTGGCGGCACCGGTACTGGAGCAGCTCCTGTGATTGCCAAATTAGCTAAAGAACAAAATTCTTTGGTAATAGCAATTGTAACTACACCCTTTTCATTTGAAGGAAAAAAGCGAAGTCAGATTGCACTCCAAGGGATTGAAGAATTAAAGAAAAATGTAGATTCTTATATTATTATTTCAAATGATAAATTGAAAGAATCTTTTGGCGAAATTTCTTTTAAGGATGCTTTTAAGGTTGCAGATAATATTGTTAAGCAATTTATTAGAACTGTTGTCGATATTATAGCTGTACCTGGTTTGATTAATTTAGACTTAGCCGACCTAGAAACGTTAATTAAAAACAGTGGTGAAACCATTGTAGGAATCGGACAATCAACTGGTGAAAATGCGGCGCAGAAAGCAATGCATAATGCGATAAGTAGTCCTATTTTGGAAAGTAATATAAAAGGTATCACTAAAGCAATAGTTTATTTTTCGTCATCAAGAAATAGTACTATCAATGATTTTGAGGCCGCAATTGATGTTTTAAAGAATGTTGCTGGCGAAAATATTGATGTTATATTTGGCGTTGGTTCTCCTGCTAATGAAGAAGCAGAAAAACTTGGTGAAATTTATGTATCTGTAATTGCTACAGGAATAAATAGAACCAACAATAAAGAAGAAAATGATTTTAAACTCACAAATAGTGAAATCGAAAATCATACAGATGATGATACACAAGAATATTTGACAATTTCAGGTTTTGATTCATCTAAATCTAAATCCCATTTGAATAATAAATATTCAAATGATGATGAAAGCAATGAAATTATTTACAATAAATTTTAAAGTAAGAAGATGTAAGAATTCCTGTTTTAAAAGTAAATTATTTTAGAGAGAGGCAGTTGCCTCTTTTTTATTACCCAGGGTTAAAAAGCATGAATATATTGGATAAATAAGCTAAAACATATACAAATTTTATCATTATTATAAATAATGATAGCCTTACAAAATAAGCAACTTTGCGAAAAAAAAAAAAAAAATGTAACATATAACCTATAAAAATTGAAAAATATTTGAAAATGATAGCTTAAAAAAAGAAAGAGTATAAATTTATGGAAAACACCAGCGAAAACAAACAAAAAAAGAAAAGACGTGGCAACATTATTTTAGCTTTATCCCTTTCACTATCAATTGTTGCAACAGGCGCTTTGGTTGCTTATTATTTCTTAAATGCCAATAAAAATGGAGTTAATAGCACAAATGATATTAAAGGTTTAAAAATAATGGACCAGAAAATTGCTTCAAACTCAGCAGTGTTTAATTTGAAAAATATTGATGAAAATGATAATATGGATAGAACATTTTTAGTTTTATTTTATGCCAAAAAAACACCATATGAAATAGTTAGAAAGTCTCACACAGTCGGAAAAAATAGCGAAAATATGCATTTTGGGATAAATAATGAGAAACCGTTATCTCCTAATACTGATTATGAATTTCAGATGGTTTATAATAATAAAATTGTTTTTATTCATCAATTTAAAACCTTAAAAGCTGAGCAAAAATATTCACAAGATGAATTAGATAAAACAAACAGCGAACTAGAGAAAGCAAAGCAAAATGATTTATTAAAAAACAGGGATGTAATTTCTAAGACAGAAGAATTAAACAAGGCTAATGAAAAACTAAATAAAACCAGGAAAAATAAGGAAGCTTTGGAAAAACAACTTCAACTTATTAAAGAAAAAATAAAAGCGCTTGAAAAATCAAAAAAAGATGCTGAGCAAAATAAACAAGAATTAGAAAATAGCGTTATTTATGCGAATAATGAGTTAGATAAACTAACCAAAGAATTAAATGAAGCAAATAGAAAACTAGAAAAAGCTAAAAATAAGGTTAAAAATGCTCAAGAAAGCGTTGAATCCTCAACTTCTAACGCTATTGATATAGATAATGATTTAGCAAAGAAAACTAAGGAATTAGAAGAAGCTAAAAAAGAATCAGAAAAAGCTAATAATACTATAATTGCTCTTAATAGTGATAAAAATAGAATAAATAATGAATTAAATAATGCTCAAAAACAACTAGATCAAGCAAATAAACAACTTAATGATGCAAAACAGGAAGTAAGTGAGACAACTCAAAAACTGAATAGTCTTATTTCTACAAATATTGAATTAAACAATCAAGTTCAAGAAGCAAGTAGACTTGAAGAAGAAATTTCCATTGACGCAGGTCGTATTTTTAAAGAATTAGAGAAAGCAAATAATAATCTAGTAAAAGCAAAGGACAATCAAAAAAACATCTTAAAACAAATTGAAAATTCTAAACGCGAATATCAAGAAAAAGAGCAAAATTTTAATCAAATAAATAATGAATTGGAAGAATCAAAAAGATTATTGAAACAAGCTCAAGATACACAAAATAACTTACAAACACAATTAGATGAAATTAAAAAAAATAAAAAGCAAAAAATGAAGAGATTAATAAACTAGGTAATGAAATAAAATTAGTTGATGGAACCATTAAGAAAATAGAAAAATTGATTGCTGATATTAAAAATGATGAAATCGATAAAGATCGTTATGCTAACCAGTTAAACATTGAATATGAAATTTTGAAACAAAATTTAAAACTCGCAAATGATCTTAAAGATGGTGCTGCTGAAAGTTCTATAAATATCGAAAAAAGAATTAAGCAAAATTTAGAAGAAATAAAACAAAAAAAATTAGATATAGCTGAATTTACTAATCAAAAAAAATTATTAGAAAATAACCTAGTTGAACTAGGAAATAATCGTACATCTATGAGAATCAAGATCGGAGAATTATCTGAATTGGTTGAAAAAAATAAGAAACTAATTGATTCATATAATAAAAATATAAGTGATTATCATGAAACATTAGATAGAATTGCTGAGGCCAATGGATCTGATACTGGTATTGGTGATGGAGGAGTTGCGGCGGAGGATAGAATTTGAGAGATAATTGATCGACTTCAATCCGAAAAGAGTAGTATTGAGAAAGATTATGAAAGGGCACAAAAAGAATTGGCAGAATGGGAAGAAAAAAAGAAAAAACTCGAAAAGGAAATTGTGCCAGTAGTAAAGGAATATCGAGATTTTGATGGAAAAATATTACAAGCAGAGAAAAGACTGTTGGAGTTAACTAAAGAAAAAGACGAAAATATTGAAAGAAAAGCCCAATCTGAAAAGAAACTAAAAGAAGCTGATGCTAATGTAGCAATCAAAGAGAAGCAAAAGAATGATAAGTTTGAATTATTACAATTGGCAAGAGCAGAAGCCACTGAAGCTAAAAAACGCAGAAAAGATGCAGAAAACAATTTAAGATTAACTAAGGAAAAATGAATAACAAAAAATCAAGAGATTCAAGATGCCAATAATGCATTAAATAGTTCTAATGATATTTTAGCTGCATTGGAACAAAGCCTAAGGGACGTAAAAAAAATTGTGGATGAAAAGCAAAAAGAAGTAGCTAAAAATGAGAAAAGTAAAAGTAATGTTGAAGTGCAAAAGCAAAATTCTTTTATGAATAATAAGAGATTAATGAAGGCGCTTGAAAGTATTAACAATGATATTTCTTTAAAAACTGATGTGTTAAATCAAAAAAGTAACGAATTAAGTGATTTAAATAAAAGACGTGAACTGCTAGCTGCTAATAAAAATGCATCTGTGCAAAAAGCTAACAAGAATAATATAGAATTGCAAAAAGTTCAACATGAATTAAATAGTGCTAATCATAAAGTTCAAAGTTTATTTGAAAATGTAGGCCAAAAAACTAAGGAAGTAGAGCGAATAATAAAAAAACTTCAAGATATTGAAAAAGCTATCAATAAAACAAATAATAATAATAATAATAATTTAACAAATAAAAAACAAAAAGAATATGAAAATGCTAAGCAAAAAAATGACGCTGCTTTACTGAAACTAAATAATGAAAAATATAAACTCAAAGAAGCACAAAATGAATTAGAAAAAATAGCTATTGAAATTAATCTAAAACAGCAAAAATTAGAGAAAGCAAAAAATAAATTTAATGATATTTATAGTCTTAATCAAGAAATAATTAAAACAATAAACGATGCTGATTTAAGTATTAAAAATATTCTTAGTGAAAGTGATAATATAAAAAAACAAATTCTAAAAAATGAAAAAGAATTAAAATCAGATGAAGAGAATGTATCTGTTAAAGAAAAAGAACTCCAAAAAACAAAGAAGGAATAAAATAATGCATAAACATTTCATAAATTCACTAAGGGAATGCTGAAATGCTATTAGATTAATAATTTTTTCAGAAGTTAAGAGATATCGTTTAGCTTAAAAAAATAAATAAACTTTAACTTAAAGCTTGATTTTTTAAAAAAATAAAAAAGGTATCATAAGTAATCTTGCTTTCCTATGCCCTCTATTTAAGTATAAAAATAAGGAACATAATTTAAATATTTTTAGTAAGGAAGTGTAAGAATTTTTTGTGTAAATTAATTTCTAGCCTACTTTTTATTAAGAGATTTGAGAATGGTAATTACGCAAATTTAAATTTATTATATAAAAATAACCAAACAACAAAATAATTGAAAAAATTTTTGTATCTGATGTTTGGTTATTTTTTTGTTATTTATCATTTGTGTCTACTGAGAAACTGAGTCTGATTAAAGAGATGCCTTAAATTGGAAACAACATTATCTCATTTTTTAAGTTAATTTTAATTGTAAAATTCTCATAAATATAATTATTTGACGAACAAGTTAATGATAATGATACCTTTATTTTTGCATATGTTTTTGATAATAGCAAATTCGTAGTAAAGTTAAAATAATATGTTATGGCATACAAAAAAACAAATTTTTGCTATTTTGCTACCAAATTTTGCAAAAAAAAAAAAAAAACTATAATTTTGTTTTGTATATAAAAATTTTATCTAAGGAGATATCATGAAGAAATCTAACAAAATTTTATTAACATTAGCAAGTATTTCAATACCTTTTATAACAGCTGCAACTGTTATTTCTTGCAGTTCAAATAATGATAAAAAACCTAGTGATCCTAAAATAGATGATCAAAAGAAACCAGAAGATTCTAAAAAGAATGAAGAAGGCAAAGAACAAGAAAAGAAACCAGAAATTAAACATTTAGGAAAAACCCTTCCAGAAGGCAGAACAGAAGATGAGGACACTAAAGACACTCTTGTATCACCATCTCTTCCAGAAGTCAAACCAGACCCTAAAGAAGATTAGTTGCTAAGCAACTTAACAGATGAAGAACTAGAAGAAATGTTTAATGAGAAACTAAAAGAAATTTTAAAATTAAACTCATTTAAAAATAGCTTAGCTGAGATTGAAAAAATTAAAAAAGAGGATTTGGAAGATGTGCTAAAATCTCTTAAAGCCCTTATGGATAAACAAAAGACTCCTGAATCTAAAGAACAACAAAAGAGTCCTGAAGCAGATACACCAAAAACTACTCCTGAAGCAAATAAACAAAGTACTCCTGAATCTAAGGAAAAAAATAGTTAATAAGGAATAATAACCATCTCTATCAAAAAACTAGATGACTTAAAAGTGCCAAAACTTTAAGCTTGCATTCTATTTAAGCTACCTATATCACGATGATAACTATCGGTTTTTTAAAAATAAGGATATGACTTGTTTTAAATAAACTTCTAAAGAGAAATTAGAAATATTTAATTCTTTTAACTTTGCAAGGAATATTTTAAAACAATCAAATTTATATCGGTTTTATTTAAATTTGCCGGCGGTTCTTAAATTTTTATAATAACGAGTTTGGGTTTGTTAAAAAATATATAAAAATCTAGATGCATTTGTGTCTAGATTTTTTGCTCTTAATGAGATAAAATAAAGAAATTAGGAAGAGAGAAATAGTTAAATATTTGCGTTTCAGACCATAAAAAATGTGCAAAATAGATAAAACCATTAGGAATTTCTTTTTAAATTGCAAAGAAAATAACAAGCGGTCTAATTATTGACAAATCATAGAAGACATTTTAGCAAAGCATAATTCAGTAGTAATAAAAAGCAAACAAGGCCACCATTTATAATTTCCCATGATTTTAGCAAAGCATAATTCAGTAGTAATAAAAAGCGTGCTACTAAAGAAAAGCATCTTTAAGATGCTGCTATGAAAATGAAAGATAGATACTTCAATAACTTCGTTTGATATAATGAGAAAATGGTTTAATAAAAGCAAAAAATAAAACCATAAAATGGTTATTCAATAAAAATTTAAAATTTGAATATCTTAATTTTTACAAAATCGCTTATTATGAATTTGCTACACTTATGAAATACGAAATAATTAATTGGTGCGCCCTTTGCTTGTATGAGGGCAACGTGTGATTAATTATTGTTTGACATAAATTAGGTGAATTACCAATGAAGTTATTGGGCAATGATAGATTGTGGCAAAATACAAATTTGAATAGTTACATTCAACTGCCCATTCAGTTTTTTGTGGCACAGTTTAAATTTTTAAAAACATTAGCTTTTATAAGGATATATAACAGCTGAAATGTTTTTTGTTATTTTCAAAATTAAATTTAGATGTAATAGATAAAAAAATAAAATATTATTGTAATTTAACTCGATAGTATAAGTAAAAATCTCGTATTAGTATTTTTATTTTGTCTATATCAACTTATTATAATATAATAAATACATGCTAGATTTTATACAAAAAAGAATACAAAAATCAATTGATAAAATTAATAAAAAATTGTCAATTAATGAAGAAGATATTTTAGAAATTTTAAGAGAAGTTAAGTTAGCTTTATTAGAAGCTGATGTTAATTTAGAAGTTGTTAAATCATTTATAAAACAAGTAAAAGAGAAGGCATTAAATAGCCAAATTATAGGTAAATTAAATCAGCAGCAAACTGTCTTAAAGATTTTTAAGGATGAATTAACCAAAATATTAGGTAGCAATTCTATTGAAATTAAACCAAAGGCAATACCAACAAAAATTATGATGGTAGGACTACAAGGATCGGGTAAAACTACAACATCCGCTAAATTATCATTTTATCTTCGAAAAAAAGGGATATTCAAAAAACCACTATTAGTTGGTGATGATATATATCGCCCCGCTGCTAGAGATCAACTAGAACAGCTTGCAAAGCAAACTCAAACCGACTTTTTTACAAAGAAAGAAAATGATGCCTTATTGATTGCAAAGCAAGCGATTGAAGTAGCTGAACAATATAAAAATGACCTAGTTATTGTTGATACTGCAGGACGTTTGGCAATTGATGAAGAGTTAATGAATGAATTAGAACAAATTAAAAAAAATATTAAACCAGATTACATATTTTTAGTTATTGATTCAATGAGCGGTCAAGATGTTATTAATACAGCGAAGGCTTTTCATGAAAAATTAAATTTAAATGGAACCATCATAACTAAATTAGATTCAGATGCAAGAGGTGGTGCAGCACTATCAATAACGCATCTTCTTCAAATTCCTATTGCCTTTATTGGGATTAGCGAAAAGATAGCTGGCCTAGAATTATTTTATCCAGATAGAATGGCAGATAGAATTTTGGGAATGGGTGATGTTCTTTCGCTTATTGAGAAAGCATCAGAAGAAGTTGATGAAAAAATGATGAAAAAAATAGGCTATAAAATGATCAGCGGAAAGTTTGATCTTAATGATCTAATGAATTCTCTTGCGCAAATTAAAAAACTCGGTAAGATGAAGGCAATTCTTAAATTAATTCCCGGAATGGCTGACAGAGTAAGCGATGAAAAAATAGAGGAAGCTGAAAACAAGTTTAAAATTTATACATATCTAATTAATTCAATGACTGAACAAGAAAAAAAGATGCCTAAATTATTAAAGAATTCGTCTCGAAAAGAAAGAATTCTTAAAGGCTCGGGTAGAAGTGCTCGTGAGTATAACATGTTATTAAATGATTTTGAGAGAATGTCTAAACAAATGAAGGAATTAGGTAATAATCCACAGATCAAAAATGGTATTTTAGGATAAAAAAGATGGGCATATTAAAACATGGACAAAAAATCCAGATAAAATGTGCTCAGATTTTTTGTATATGTTTATAAATGCATAAATTATTAGTAAACAATTTAGTTACGAATGCTTAACCTACTGCATTGGCAAAATTTAAAAAACTAAAAATAAAATGTAAAAGCCGGTTAGGCTTTTAATCCTGCCAAAAACGATGGCAAAATATTACCTTTTTTAAAAGATTTTAATATTAATAAATGCTTTGAAGCAGGTGTTAATTTGGCTACTGTGAGTTCTTATTTAGTTAAGATTTTTTAAAAGAAACAATTGATATGTTACTAAATTAATTGATGAATGAAGCAATTAAATAAAAAAATAACAAAAGAGAATAAGAAAGAAAAAAACTTTATAGTGCAATTTGAAGAGTTGCTGAAGATTTAAGGGGAAGCGTTGATGCTTGAGACTTTAAGCAATACATTTTAATTACATTGTTTTATAGATACACATCTGAGAACATTACCAAATATTTTAATGATGCAGAAAATGCTGCTAATCCAGACTCTTTATTTAATTATGCTGATATTTTTGATGATCAAATTGATGATGAAATTAAAGAACAATTAAAAGATGAAAAAGGTTTCTTTATCAAACCTTTTTCATCTTTTTATAAATATCTTAAGAAGCAGCAAAGATAATGAAAAACTTAATGAAATATTAACTACAGTTTTTGATGAAATAAAAGCTTCAACAATTGGTCATGACCCCGAGGAAGACTTTAAAGATTTACTTAAAATTATCTATGTTTCCTCATACCCCTTATCTTATATTTTATTTTTATTAACAATTTTCTTTATTATAAATAGATTTCTTAATAGTTTAATTGAGCTTACTAAGAAGATGTTTAAAGAAAATAAATTAGACAGTTTAAAAGTTTTTTTGCTATTAGTTTTTGAGTGTAGAATAAGTTTATATAAGGAAAGATTTCTAATATTATCAAGAAATTTCAAGAACACATTGTTTAAATATTTAGGACTATTTTTACATATATTTAAAATATTGTTAATTGCATTTTTTAACACTTTATAATCTTTTGCATCAAGCTCTACGCGAAGTGAGCTTTTAATTGCATCAATAAAAAAGTTAGCAGTATGGTCTATATTCTCTTCATTTGTAATTTCTACTAACATTTTGTCGAATATAAACAATAAATTATATTTATTTTTTATAATAAAATGTTTTCATAATTCATCAAAATTTCTTAATTTAACATAAACATCAGAATAATTAATAAGAGATTCAACGAAAAAATCAGTAAATTCTGAAAATGAATTTAGGCTAGATAAATATTCTTTTACCTTATTAAATTTTTGATTATTTTTGATGTTAAATAAATATGTTAAAAAGCTAGTATTTAAGGAATCTTTTATTAAGGAATGGATTATGTCTTTGAATTCCTTTTTTGAATCATTTATTAAACCGGAATTAAAAAGATATTTTAAAACATCATAAACCATATTTTGCTCATTTTTGAAAAAGTTGTTTAATTCTTGTTTTATTAGTTTGTAGTTAATAATTTTTTTTGATAATGCCTTTTTTTGCAAAATACATTCAATAATATAAACTATGTCATCAACCTTATGATCCTTTAAGAGTATTAGAATAGCTTCTTTTGATCTTCGTTCATTTGTTAAAAAATTAAGAATTTTAGCAATGCTCTCATATTGTTCTGGAGCATAAATAAATTTCTGACTAATAATTTTTTTGATCATTTCGCTTATTGGCAACTTGCTATATCTTATGAATATTGAACAAAAATCAGTTATACGATTTCTATTATGTAAAAGATTGTTAAAATATCTTTGTGATTTATTTTGTCTGAAGAGAATTTCATTTTTATTTTTTCCATAAATCATTTTAAATAAACTTAAATTTTCACTACATTGTGATATTGGATTATATGAATAGATGTTGTCTTCTCAATATTTGGTGTCGGAAATATATTCATTAGTAAAACTATGATTATTAAGATCATTTTTAAGCATTTTGAAATTTAGAAAAAGCTTAACATAAATATCCATTGCTATTTTTTTATAGCCGCGTTCAGTTGGATAAATTGAAAAAATATTTTCAAATAAATATTTTTTATTTTCTTCCCAATATTTTGTGTCGTTTATATTAATAAAATCAATTCGGCATTTTTTAGCAGATTCCGCAATTGTTTTATTTAGATTAATTTGTAGGTAATCAAAAATTTCAAATTGGTCGCTTAATTGAGTGTTTAAAAAAGATGAAATAGTATTTCTTAAATTCAATAATAATGGTGAGTAGCTAGTGATTATTATTTTTGCTTTGTTATTAATTTTTCTGATGGTTGAAATTAGACTTATTATTTTATTTTCGATAACAATGCTTAAATTTTCAATATCTTTTTTGATTACGGAAATTTGTCTATCTCTAGCTTCACCATTTAATTTAGTCAAAAGAAATATTTTTTGAAATGGTAAATTGGAAAAAAAATCATTAAAGCCAATAGTTAAAGTAATTAAATTGGCTTCCGCAATTTTTTCATTGATATATTGGAAATCATTATTTCTAATATTTCAATCCTTCAAAAATGGTGAAAAAAAGTTATTAAATGGATTATTTGAGGATCAATCTATTGACTGGATTAAGTCTAATTTGCTCCCCATTTTTTTAAGGACCTTTTTATTGTTGCTATAAAATGCTTCCAAAAATTCACATGAGGCATTACATATAGCAAAATTGTAAAAACTTTCAACTTGTAAATTAGACGTATCATTTAGAAAATTTGCTAACATCGATGGGAAGCATAAACCTTTGATTTCGCCATTTTTATCCATATAACCATTAGTCGGAAAACCAATCTTTGAATTATAACCTGCTGAAAATGCGTCGCCTAGGGCAACATATTTTATGATAATGGGTTTTTTTGTATTCTCATCCATTCTATTTTCCGCCTTCATATGCATCAAAAATAACATTATTTAAATTTTTGAAATGATTAATTAACATATTGATGCCTTTTTTAATGTCATAAACACCGTTTTTTAGTAATAAATTGTTTTGCATTGCATATTTAGAAATATTTGCAAAAATATCCTCTAAATCAAAAGTAGGATTTAAATTAATTTCTTTTAGTTTCTCAGGATAATATTTAGACATTAATTGATAAAGAGAAACAATTAATTCGTTTTGATCAATGGCCTCTTGTCTAATTGATCCAACAATGGCTAATTTTGCTCCAATTTCATTATTTTCGATTTTAGGCATCAATAAACCAGGAGTATCTAACAAAAGATAATTTTTGCAATTAATTCATTGTTCCGATCTCGTAATACCAGGTATAGACCCGACCTTAGTTGCTCTCGATTTTGACATCATATTAATAAATGTTGATTTACCGACATTTGGCACACCTAAAACAACACATTTAAGGCTTGGAGTAAGTTTTTGCTTTTGATCATTTTTGGCCTTAAATTTTAGGAACTCTTTATTTAGAGCAATATTAATTTTTGCATATGTGTTTTGTGCTTTTAGGTTGGTAACAACTACTTGACCACGTTTTTTATAATCTTCAAGAAAAGGTTTGAGTTTTTCGAGATTAGTTTTATCCGCCTTATTAAAAACAAATAAAACTGGTTTGTTATTAATTATTTTGAAAATTTCATCATTAAAAGAACTTCGAGGTAATCTAGCATCCATTACAATAATAAATAAATCAAATAATTTTTGTTTTTCTTGCAATAGTCTAAATTGTTTGGCCATATGGCCAGGAAATCAATGGATCATATTATTTCCTTTCTATTCTTTTTTTAATATAAAATCCTTGCCTTTTTGGACTTCATAAATTGACAGATCATTAAAGTTTGTTTGTCGTAAAATTTCATATAAAACAATAGCTACTGAATTAGCTAAATTTAAACTGCGACAATTAGAATTCATAGGAATTCTTAAACAATTATCGATGTTAGTTTGCATAATTGTCTTTGGTATCCCTGTACTCTCTGTGCCAAACATGACTCATATTTCACCTTCTTTCTGTGCCAGTTCATCATATTTAATATCGATATAATTTTTTAAACCATAACGTGTTATGTAAAAAATATTTTTGCTAGGATATTTTTTAATAAAATCATCATATGATTGATGAACCTCATGTTGAATTTCGCTAAGAAAGTGCCCGGCTGCTTTTCTTTTTAATCAATGAGGGTGTAAGTCAAAAGCTATTGGTTTTATAATATGAAGCTTGGCTTTAGCAGCGAAACATGTACGGATTATGTTTGCTGTATTAGCATTTATTTCAGGTTGATATAGAATAATATTAATCATAGTAAAAATTTTACTATATATAGCAAAAATTAGCAAATATAAAACTCACTAAACAAACATTTAATCCAATCTTTATGATATGTTGGTAAATAAAAAAAGTTTGGTTTAGAAATAAACAAACTTTTTATAAATCTATAAATATAAACTACGATATTAAAAAACTATTTAAATAATTTTTTATATTGACCATATCCTTTTTCATCAAGTTCTTCATAAGGGATAAAACTAAGAGATGCGGAATTAATGCAGTATCTTAATCCACCTTTATCTCTTGGGCCATCACTGAAGACATGACCTAGATGTGAATCGGCGTTTTTTGATTTTACTTCTGTTCTAATCATTCCATGTGAAGTATCTGTTAATTCAACTAATAGACTATTATCTATCGGCTTAGAAAATGCTGGTCAACCGCAACCAGAATTAAATTTATCATCTGATATAAATAATGCTGTACCATCAACAATATCAACATAGATGCCTTTTTCATAATGGTTATTATATTTATTCATATAAGGTCTCTCAGTAAATGCTTTTTGCGTTACATTGTACTCAAGTTCACTTAGTTGTGCTAAACGTTTTTCTTTTTCTTGGGGATTCATAAACCCTCCTTATATTTTATAATTTTATATTGAGTAAGTATATAAAGATTTTATATGATTTTATGCATAATTTAAATTATTTTAGAATTTGTAAATTAGGAATTTTCTAACTTAATATGAGTTTGATGAACTTAATATTAAATATGCTCATATTAATATTTTAAAAAAAACACCACAAATACATAGATCTGTGGTGTTTTAACACTATTTTTTACTTAAAAAGTAATATAGAAAAAATTTATTTTCTAATATTTAGTGATTTAATGGTTGATTGGTATAATGTATAATCTTCGTTTTTTAAGTGATTTAGCAATGCTTTACGGTGATTAACTTTTCTCATAAATCCACGCATTGAGTGCAAATCTTTTTTATTAATAGCAAAGTGTTTTTTTAATGATTCAATATCTTCAGTTAATATTGCTATTTGTACAGGCAAGTAACCTGTGTCTTTTTCATTTCTTCCAAATTGCTTTACCAATTCGCTTTTTCTAATTTTAGAAACCATCTTTTTCCTTTCATAACCTAGCAATAATCTTAATTACTACCAAGGAATAAATAACGAATACCTCAATATAAGGCATTCGCTTTTATTATATCATAAAAAAATAAAAACACGACTAGCGTGTTATGGTCAATTTCTTGAAATGGTGCGAACAAATGGACTTGAACCATCGACCTCACGATTATCAGTCGTGTGCTCTAACCAACTGAGCTATGCTCGCATAAAAACATGGGATAAACCCATATAAGTATATCACAAAAAAATTAACGTTTTGAAAATTGTCTTGCTCTTCTTGCTTTTCTCAATCCAAATTTCTTACGTTCCTTAACACGAGCGTCTCTTGTTAAGAATCCAGCATCTTTTAATTTGTTACGATATTCATTATTTGATGCTTCTAATAATGCTCTTGCAATACCTAATCTAATGGCTCCTGCTTGACCGGTTAAACCACCACCATTTACATTGGCAAAAACATCAAATTGATTTGTTGTTTCGGTAACACCAAATGGACTTAAGGCATCCATTAATAAAATTTCTGAATTTAAATATTGTTTCGCTTCTTTTCCATTAATTACAAAATTGCCTTTTCCAGGAATTAAGTAAACTCTAGCAATGGAAGATTTACGACGCCCTAGGCCATAGTATCTAATTTTATCTGCCATTATTTAACCTCTATTTGTGTTGGTTGTTGTGATACTTGCTTATGTTCTGCATTTGCATAAACATAAAGATTTTTAAATTGTTTGCGGCCTAATTTTGTATGAGGCAACATACCTCTAACTGCTTTTTCAACTAGAGCAATTGGTTTTTTAGCTCTTAAATCTGCAGCAGTAATTTGTTTTAAACCACCAGGATATCCAGTGTGGTGATAGTAAATTTTCTTTTCATCTTTTTTAGCTGTTAAAAGAACATCTTTTGCATTAATAACAACTACATTGTCGCCCATGTCAACATTTGGAGTAAATGTTGGTTTATTTTTTCCACGAAGAATTGAAGCAACAAGAGTTGAAAGTCTACCTAAAGGTACGTTGGCTGCATCGATGATGTATCATTTTTTATCAACTATTTCTTTTCTAATAATTGTTGTTTGACGCATACTTTCTCTTTCATGTTTTAAATATATTTAAAAATTAATGATCATTATTTATATACATAACTTAATATAAATAAATTTCACTAAACTATTATAGCAAAAAAAATTTCATTAGTTCATTTTTGCAATCATATATATTAATGCTGTTTCTGCTCGCAAAATTGTCTTGGTTAATGAAACGATTTCGACATTTTCTTTTTTTGCCAATTCTATTTCATTTAACGAAAACCCACCTTCTGGCCCGACAATTAGAAGAGTATCTCCTTTTCGTTTGGTTATCTTTTTATCTTTTTCATTTTCATAAGCTAAAATTTTGTTTTTAACATCTAGTTTAATAATCTCATCATAGGTCATAACTCTTTCGAATATTGGCATTGTATTTCGAAAAGATTGTTGTGATGCTTCAAGGATTATTTTTTTAAATCTCTTTATTTTGCTTTCTATTTGCATATTGGTTTTATCTGTGTATTCTGAAATAAAAGGAATAATTTTTGTTACTCCTAATTCAACGCTTTTTTGTAAAGCAATCTCAAAATTATTTTGTTTTATAAGTGGGATTGCTACTATTAGATCATCTTCTAATTCATTATCTATATTTAACTTTTTCTTAATTATGGCCTTATTAGGAAACTCAAAATAACATAAGTAAAACTCATTATTAAAGTTTATTAAAAAATCTTGATTTTTAATCCGGATTACTTTTAAATGTTTTTGTGTATCTTCATCTAAAAAGAAATAATTTTCACTTTTAGAACTGCTAAAAAATTTATACATAATTATTAAATTATAAAATTTTTTATAAATATCTAATACTTAATCCTTAAATCATAAATAAAAGTTTTAGAGATAGAAAGATAATAAGTTTTATTTTTTTAATAAACACTTAATAAACAATAAATAATATAAGCACTTATTTTTCTAAAAAAACATGTAATTAAATAATTAATCCAATTGCGGCCTTTTATATGATCCAAATTATAAATGCAACATAAAAAATAAAAAAATATAACGGAAATTCGAAATATTTAACATAAATTAAATAACTGTATTTATATTTTTATTGTTATTTTTGTAAAAAAATGAAAAAATCTAACTTTTTTATATTAAACTAATAGCAAATAAAAAACAATAAAGGAGAATATATGATTAAAAATAAATTCCTAAAAGCATCACTATTTTTGTTGCCGATATTACCCACTGCAACATTAGTTGCATGTGCACCAACAAATAACAGCGAACATACAGTTCCAGACGCTGGGCCTAAAATTAATGAAAATAGAAAAACAAATCAAACATTAGATTTTACTAATTTTGGTGTTAAAAAATTTAATGGTCAAGTAAAAACCAGAACATTATTATTTGCGGCGGCAACAAGTGAAAATTTTCTAGATAAGGATGGTGTATTTTCATTCAGATTACACCACCGGCCAGTGGAAGGTGTTAAAGGCGAATGATTAGCCTTTGCCACAGAAGTTAAAGGAAGAAATGGATAATACATTAGTAGATCCTTTGAATATAAAAATTGCATCGACGCAAGCCGATGAAGGAGCTGGTGTTGAATATCCTTTAAGATTTAAATTTGATAAGCCAGAAAACAAGTTAGGTACAGGAAAGTATTACACATTTGTTTTTTGAAAAAAAGATGGAACTGAAAGAATTGTTTTCAATCAAACACATATTGATAATAACAACGACATTTTTCCATCATTTCTACCAAACTAATAAATTAAGAAAAAAATTATAAAGAGCAATCAACATTATGGATTAGGATTACTTAAAAAATAGAAATATTTTTTTGTTCTTACTTGCGCCATTATGTTGCGCTCATTTTATTATTATTACTTTTGATAAAAAACTTAAAATAAAAAGCCGAATGCTTTACATTTATGGATAAAAAATATGCCCATTTGCACACGGTGGCTAAGCATAAAATAAATATCCCTTTATATCTTTTATTGTTTTTTATTGCTTGCGGGGTCTTTTTTTGATTTTTTGATTATTATGTTACGATGCTAGAAATTAAATTAATAATAATTTTGTAATATTTACATATTTTTTCATAAGGAACATTGTCTATATGTTTTTGCTTTTATACAAATTTTATTTAGGAATCAAAGCATTTTATAAATTTGGTATAACAAGTTTTATAAGCATTTTAGGAAATATTTTTTTAAAAAAACAGTCTATATTAAAAGAAAAGTTAATAATATTGTCATTTATAAAAATATAAGTTATATCAATAGCGAAATATTAGAATGAATAAAAGAAGAAATAAGCAAATCCAAAAAATAGCTGTGTCCAAAATTTAAATGCCAACTTAACTTAATTCATTATGTTTTATGATACAATTTGTATATTAATTTTATATAAATATATAAAAAATGTAATGAGGTTACAATGCCAAATAATACTAAAAAAAATATTCATGATGTTATCGCTCATTTAAAAAATATGGGTTTTGTTTATCAAAATTCAGAAATATACGGTGGTGTTGTGAATACATGAGATTATGGTCCATTAGCAACTGCTATGATGACTCAAATCAAAAATATATGAATTAATGAATTTATAAGAAAAGAAAAAAATTATCAAATTGATTCTAAAATTATTATGAATAAGAATGTTTGAAAAGCTAGTGGTCATATCGATAATTTTTCTGATTTTCTAATTGAAAATAAAGTTAATAATAAAAGATACCGTGCTGACCATATTATTAAAGATCTATTTCCTGAAATTAATGTCGAAAAATGTACATTTGATGAATTAGAGAAAATCATTAAAAAAAATGTTAAAAAATATGATGGCGTAAGTGCAGAATGAGGAGAAATTAGACCATTTAATTTGATGTTTAAGACGCAAATGGGAGCAATTGATAACAGTTCTTCTGAAACCTTTTTAAGACCTGAAACCGCACAAGGTATATTTGTGAATTTTAAGAACTTGACTAGAACATCAAGAGCTAAATTGCCTTTTGGAATTGGCCAAATAGGTAAAAGTTTTCGCAATGAAATAACCCCACGTGACTTTATTTTTAGAACAAGAGAATTTGAGCAAATGGAATTAGAATTTTTTTGCGAAGAAAAAGATAGCAATAATTTTTATCAGTATTGAATTGAAAAATGTAAAAAACTCGTTTTATTATTAGGTCTTAAGGAAGAAAATATACGTATAAGACCACATGAATCAGAAGAATTAAGTCACTATTCAAAAGGAACAAGCGATATTGAATACTTATTTCCTTTTGGATGAGGCGAGTTATTAGGAATTGCTAATCGCGGCAATTATGATTTAAGTCAACATATGAAATTTTCTGGTGAATCTCTTGAATACTTAAAAGACGATGGGACCAAAATAATTCCGTATGTTATTGAACCTTCAATTGGATTAGATAGATTGCTTTTTGCATTGATTATTGATGCTTATACAGTCGAAAAAATTGATGATAAAGAAGAAAGAGTGATTTTAAAATTAAGTAAAAAAATTTCACCCTATCAAGTTGCTATATTACCTTTAATGAAAAAGCAGTCATTGGAAGCCAAGGAAATTTATAACAATTTATTGGAAAATACTAATATTAGAATAGCATATGATGAAGCTGGCTCTATTGGTAGAAGATACCGTCGACAAGACGCAATTGGAACACCATTTTGTATAACTGTTGATTTTGATACAACCAAAAATAATACTGTAACTATTAGAAATAGAGACACAATGAAGCAAGATGTAATACCAATTAGTGAAATTACAAGTTATTTATTAGAAAACAGATAATAAAAGGAATTAATTTTGCAAGAAAGTGTTTGAGAATATGTAATTTCTAAAAGTGATATTGTTAGCATTATTAGGCAATATCTGACTTTAATGAAGCAAGGGAAGAATTATAAGGCTTGTTGTCCTTTTCATGGCGAAAAAACGCCATCTTTTGTTGTTAGCCCAGAGCAAGGAATATTTAAATGTTTTGGATGCGGAAAAGGCGGAGATGTAATTAAATTTATTCAATATAAGGAAAATTTAACATCCTTTGAGGCACTAAAATTTTTAGTCAATAAACAAAACCTAGATATTTCCAAATTCGGCAATTTTATGAATGATTCCGCTATCACAACTGAACATTCTAAAATTCTTGAAGTCAATAAGGTAGCACTTAATTTTTTTAGATATCAAATTACTTTTGAAAAAAGCGCCGAATTAATAAAGTATCTGCACAAAAGAAACCTAAATGATAATTTAATTAAAGAATTTCAAATTGGTTTTTCATCAAAAAACAAGTCAATTTACGAAACTCTTATCGAACATAAATTTGATTCGTTTGAAATATCCAATTCATCATTATTATCTTCTATTGAAAATAAAAATTTTTTTAATGATCGTCTAATGTTTCCAATATGCGATGAATTAGGCAATATTATTGCTTTTTCAGGTAGAGACATTACTGGATTACAAAACCCTAAATATTTAAATAGTTCTGAGACTATTGTTTTTCGAAAAAATGAAGTAATTTTTAATTATTTTCATGCAAAAGATGAAATAAATAATAAAAGAGAAGTTTACTTAGTAGAGGGGCAATTTGATTGCATAGCCATGTTTAAAGCTGGATTCAAAAATGCCGTAGCAATTATGGGTACTTCATTATCACCAGCCCATCTAAAACTATTAAATAATAAAACTATTACATTATTTTTTGATAATGACAGTGCAGGGCAAAATGCAACACTAAAGAATTTAAGGATGATATTGTACTATTCAAAAAAATACAATTTAAATGTTAAATTTGTTATAAATACATTAAATAAAGATGCAGATGAACTTTATAATCTGGATAATGGTTTAACTTTAAAAAAAATGTGTGAAAACAAGGTTGATATTGTCGAATATTTATTAATACTGGCCAAGCAAAATATTTTAAACAATAAACAATCATTTGAGAGAAACGAAATATTTAAGCAGATATTTGAATATGTTTATTATATTGATAATTCATTAGTTTTAATGCTCAAAGAAAGATTTATTAATGAAAACATTTTAACTGCCGATTTATTTGAAAACTACTATAAAAATTCTAATCCCCTTTTCTTATCAGATCCATTATTTAAAAATAAAATTAATGAAAAAAAACATAGCACAAATCACCCAAGTATTTATACAAATGAAAATTATGATAATAACTTTTTTATCAAAAATGATATTGCAAGCCTTCAACCAGAAGTTTCGAAGCAAGCAAATTCGCCAAGTATTAATAAAAAAAATAAAAAATTCATTAATGCTAGAACAATATTAAAACAAGAAATAAGTAGGCATTATATGCTATTAAAGGAAATTTTGTTGCTAGTATTAAATCAACCTTTTATTGCCAAACAATGAAAAAATGATGGATTTCACGATCTTAATTTAGATGATGATTCACAAAAGATATTAAGAAAATTAATTAGTTATATTATCAAAAAGAACAAGGAAGGTTTAGAACTAAGTCAATCCAATCTTGTTTCGGTAATTGAATCCGACCTTAATAAAGCAAAAATATCAAATAACATTGATTTAATAAATGAATATAAATCATATCTAGAACAGGCAATTCAGATAAAAAATTTAACTCTCACAAGTAATGATTTGAAAAAAGATATCAAAAATCTATATGATCGTGTAGATGAATTTGTTGAGAATCGAAAGAAACCAAAAAAGCAGATTTTAATGTATACCAAAGGAGCACAGGATGACAAGTAATAATTTAGAAAAATCAATAGATTATGTTATTTCAGTAATTGAAAATGAGGTAGTTAAAAGGAAAAATAAAGATAAAAAATTTAAAACCCTATCTCAAGAGGAAGTTTTTGATATTCTTTATAAGAAAAAACTTTATGTTGATGATGAAGAAGCAGATTTATTATTGCTTAAATTGTTTGAAAAAAATCTTATTTCTAATAGTGTTGATGAAGGCGATAACGATGATGTTGAAAATTTTGTTCAAGACGCAGAATTTAACGAAAGTATGTTAAAAGATATTGATGACGAGGATGCTGAAAACGAAGATATTGACTATGACTTTGAATATGATGATAGCACCTTGGTACCAAATGATAGCATCAATTCTGCTGTAGAAGAAGATCAAACCTTTAGTGAAGATGATGAATATATTTCAAGCAAAATTAGTGAAACGTATGATGAAGAAGATGAAGAATATGACTATGATCTTAACGAATATGATGATTATAGTGAAGTTAATTGAAAAAGCAGAAGATCTAATGATGAATTTGATGCATCAAAACTATTAAAAAACTATGATAGTGAAGAAATAAAAATTGGTTCAGCTAGAAAAAATTCTGAGAATAGTAATTTGTCAAACAGATTAACTGAAACAAATGACATTGTTAAGTGATACATGAGATGAATAGGCAAGTATGGTAAGCTTTTAACACCAAAGGAAGAATTAGAAACAGCTGAAAAAATGGCTAAGGCTAGAGAGAATGGTGACAAATGAGCATATAAAAAAGCACGCGATTTGTTAATTAAAAGAAATTTAAGACTAGTTATCAATAATGCTAAAAAATATAAGAATAGAGGTTTGAGCTTTATTGATTTAATTTCAGAGGGTAATTCTGGAATCATGAAAGCAGCTGATAAATATTTACATACTAAGGGATATAAATTTTCTACATATGCTACTTGATGAATTAGACAAGCAATTACTAGAGCCGTTGCTGACCAAGCGAGAACTGTAAGGGTCCCTGTACATATGGTTGAAACAATCAATAAAGTCTTGAAGATTGAGAGAGAATTACAACAAGAACAAGGTTATCCTCCTACAGATGAAGAAATTGCCAAGAAGTTTGGTGAACCTGAATTCACTGCTGATAAGGTAAGATATATAAGAAAAATAAACATTGACCCTATTTCACTTGATAAAAATATTGGGAAGGAAGAAAATTCAAGCTTTTCAGACTTTGTTAAGGATGAAAGCGTAATTAGTCCAACTAATTTTACAAGTCAAGAAGAATTGAGTGTTATTTTGAATGAAATGATTAATTCGTTAACAGATGAATCTGATCGATTATTAATAAGAAAAAGATATGGAATTTCTGACCCAAACGGAGAATCATATCGTCCTCATTCCTTAGATGAACTTGCTAAAGAATTAGGGGTAAGTAAAGAAAAAGTTCGTCAAATTGAAACGAAGGTTTTGCGTAAATTAAGACATCCGCAAAAACGTAAGCAATTAAAAGAGTTCTATGCTAATGAAAGTTATAATTTAGATTAAATCGAGGTGAAAAATGATTAAGTTGGGCAGTCATGTCTCGTTTTCAAAACCGGACTATCTATTAGGCGCTGCACGTGAATCACATCATAATAATGCTAACTGCATGATGATTTATCTCGGGCCAAATCAATCCCCTTATCGCGTTGAAGAAAAATACTACAAGTATGATGAGTACAATAAATTTTATGCAGATAAAATTAAATCCGATGATATTATTGTTCATGCACCCTATATCATTAATCCTTCAAACCCGCTAAAAAATAAGTTTGCGATTGATTTTTTAATCTCTGAAATTAAAAGAATGAATTTTATAGGGGCTAAAATAATTGTTTTGCATCCTGGCGCACATACTACTTTTAGCAAAGAAGAAGCTAAAAGTAGCTTAATTTATTCATTAAAAACAGTTTTAGCAAAAACTAATGATGTAACAATCGCCTTAGAAACTATGGCTGGCAATGGAAGCAATTATTGCAATAATTTTGAAATATTAAAAGAAATAATTGAGAAAATTAAATCTGATAGAATTGCCATATGTCTTGACACATGTCATATATGGGATTCTGGATATGATATTAGGGATTATGATAATTTTAAAAAATATTTAAAAGACAACGATTTTTTAAAGTATATAAAAATTATTCACTTAAATGATTCAAAAAATCCGCTAGGTTCTAAGAAGGACCGCCATGATAATATTGGAAAGGGGTATATTGGTTTAGAAACTTTAAAAAAATTTGTTTATGATCCCGATTTTGATAATATACCCATTATTTTAGAAACACCATACATTGGCGACTTAGCGCCTTATAAAGAGGAAATTGCTTTATTATTAGATAACACAGAGCCTAGTTTATTTTAAAATATCTTTAAGATCGCTTTTTGTAATTTGTCTATTATCTTTGACTAAATCTAAAATTTTTTCTATCCTATTTTAAACATCTAGTTTCAAATTTTTTCTTCATAGTTTTTTGCTAAAAAAGGTAATAATTGCACCATTGTTAGAAATATAGTATTTGAGTTATTTCTTAAAAATAACATATTCTATAACTATGCGTCTAAAACTTGGCGCATAGTTTTTATTAAACTCAATTTTATCTAAAGTATTGATAATTATCTCATTTCTATTTTTGTGAGCATACATATTTTAATATTTTCTAATGTAAACCTTCGGACAAACTATTTGAAAGAGAAAATTTAAGATCTATTGTTATAAAATTTAGTTTTCATATCTTCGCTTAATGTACAATATCTATCTCTATGACAATAGCAATTAACAATTGTTTTATCTTACCTTTTTAATATATCTAAAAATTTGTCTCAATCAAATCTTACAGAGGGGGAGATATTTTTTTTATTAGGAAAACTAGAAAATGAAGTATCTCATCTAATAACATTAGTATTGAACTTCTAAATTCTTTATTATCAATAAAATAAAGTAACATCTGTTCTTTGAAATGCCACAAATTTATTTATGGCTAGTTTTTAGTTGCTTAACAACAAAGTTGCATTATTATATTTCGCGGTTTTGACTAATAAGGATTAAAATATATTTATCAAATTTACCCCCCTTTTTTATCTAAAGATATTTTCTAAACACTTAAAAGCCGAATATTCTTCTTCAATCATAATAGATTTAAAATCACTTGATCTATGTGCCCTTATAATTTTTTTGAATATAATCAAAACCAACAACTCTCTTTTGTATTGCTTAGTCCAATGAAAACACCTTTAGAATTTAATTTATACTTCGCCATTATAGCAATGCGCCTCGCCTATTTCTTCTAATTTTTATCTTAAAAGAATTTCATTGAGATAAATATTAATTAAATTAGTAACATCAGAGCTAAAACCATTTACATTCTAATTAGTAGATAGAATTTCTGCCTATTCTTATTTCTTAGCATGTATCAATTTCTTACTAACAAAATCATCATTTACGCGCTGAATGGATTTTTTTACTTTTTGTATTTAAAAAAACTATTTATGTTTTTAATTTATTTTATTGTTCTGTAATACCAATTTTTATTTAATTCTGCTAGCTTTCATATTTACTCATTCATACCCTATGCGTTATTTACAAACACCATTGATCATTAATTGATTTGATGAGAATTATCAAAAAAAAAAAAAAAAATGTAAAATATTTACATCAAAATAGTATTTAAAGGAGAAAAATGAAAAAAAGCAAATTACTTTTTATAGGATTTTTACCTGCTTTGGCAACACCGGTTATAGCTCTATCATGTGCAAATCCTGCTAAACCAGAAAAACCAGCTGAACCAAAGAAACCAGAAAACCCAGAAACAAAAACCCCTCAACAAGAAATGCCTGATAAGAGTAAACCCGATAAAACAACTCCCGATACCGGAGGAACTAAAGATGATTCAAATAATGAATCACAAGAAAAACAAGAAAAGAATGAAGAACATAAAAAAAATGAATCTTCAGATGTTCCATCTTCTTTCGAATTGCTAGGATATGATAAAGAAAACATTAAATTAGAGGACTTTAATCGCCAGATTTTCGGGCAGGCTGATGTACCAAAAGAATACCAAACACCGCCAACATTTGAATTATTGGGTTTTGGAAGCGCAACTATTGGTGAGGAAGAATTTAGCAGACAAACAAACGGTTTAAAGATAAAAGATACTGATTTCAATAGTTATGGTGGAAAAGAATTTAAAAATGATAAATTAACTATTGAATTTGAAACAAATAATGATTCATATTTTAATAAAATAGCTACAATAACAATTGTTGTTAACGCCTTTGAAACATCGTCACAAAAATTTACATCACAGAAATTAACCTTAACTAACAAAAGAATAAATTCGTTTAATAATAAATTCACTTTTGATTTTTCTTTAAATAGTGAAATTAAATCAGCTACCCATAAGATTCAGTCAATTCGTCTTGTAGAATTAATTATTGATGGTCAAAAGGTTGAACTTTAATAACTTTTAAGAAATCTCAATAAAAAAATTTTAAAAGCAAAGGTTTGTTACCTTTGCTTTTAAAATTACTTCAATTATTCTTCGTAATTTTCAGGGCGGCTTAAGATCTTAGAACCATTTTTGGTAACAAGGATTGTATCTTCAATACGAGCCCCGCCCAAATCTTTTACATAAATCCCGGGTTCAACCGTGATAACCATTCCTTCTTCTAATACCACATTGCCCGTTCTTCTGCCAACTCCTGGTAGTTCGTGTACATCGATTCCTACACCATGGCCAGTTGAATGAGTAAAGAATTTACCATATCCTTTTGATTGTATATATTCTCGACAAATTTTATCAATCTCAGATGTTTCAATTCCTGGTTTTACAGATTCGCGGCCAAGTTTTTGAGCTTCGCTAACAACGTCAAGAATCGAAACTAATTCAGCTGACTTGGGTTTTCCAAAGAAAAATGTTCTTGTTATATCGCTAGCTCAACCATTGTATTGCGCTCCGAAATCGATTTTAACAATATCGCCATCAACCAATTTACGATTTGTTGGATGATGATGAGGTTCGGCAGCATTTGTACCAAATGCAACGATTGTTTCAAAGCTTTCTTTTTCAGCACCAAAAAGGCGCATTAAATATCCAAGTTTATTTGATACTTCTAATTCAGTCATGCCTTCAACTAAAATTTTCTTTAATTCCTCTAATGCTTGCAATGAAATTAAACAAGCTTCTTGGATGTAATCGGATTCTTCTTGGTCTTTTATTATTCTAAATTGTTTTCCTTTTACATTATGAAATTTTGCTTTTGGCATCATTTTTTTAAAATATTCAAATGTTTGAACATGTAAATAATCTGATTCAATACCAACATTAGAATATTTTTTCTTGTTTAGAAAATTTGATAGTGTTTCTTCTCCTGACTCCAATAAAATAACTTCAACATTCTTTGCAAATTTAGTTGCATATTCAATATATCTACCATCTACAAATAAAAAGGCTTTTTCTTTCTCAATTACAATAAAACCATCGCTTGTCTGAATACCAGCATATCATAATCTTGTTTGAGGCGCCTCAGAGATAATTGCATCTAGCTTCAATTCTTCGAAAATTTTGGTTATTTGTTGTTTTAGCATTTTAACTCCTAAACTCTATTTATTTTTTTTCTTTATGGTTTGTATGTTCATTACATTTTGGACAATATTTTGTTACTTCCATTTTTTCTGGATGCAACTTTTTATTCTTCTTTGTGATGTAGTTTTCCATTTTGCATGACTCACATCTTAATGTTAAACCTTCTCTTGGCATACTTTCTCCTTCTTTTTTAAAATATTTAATTTTTGAATACTTTAAATAACATTATGTATTTTAAAATAATTATAAATTATATTATAATTTGCTATTAATTTACTTTTTTTAATATGTTAAGGATAACATAAAAAAATGATTAATTATTTTTTAAAAAATTATTTAATAACATAACTTTTTATTGCTATTGCTAACTATTAACAAGCGATTAATTATGTGATATTTGTTCTGAATTATTTTTTTGCTCTATATCTTTATTTTCTATACTATCACCTTGGATTGGCTCAATAATAATATTATCTTTTGTTATATCAGGATTTTTGATATCGTCATTATTTTTTTTCGAAATGTCTTCAAGATATTGCTTGGTTATTCCCTTCAAATACTTAACTAAATATATAATGCCGCTAATTCATGACAAAATAAGACCAACAATTAAAGGGATATTAACATAAAGAATATATTTATCATTTGAAACATATTTACCTAAATCATTATCAAAATTAGTAAATCATGGTGCACTAAATGCTATTGTAATAATTGCAAGTGAGACAATAATGGTTTTAATCTTACCTCACCAATTTGCTGCTACTTTAATGTCCTTCTTTACGGCATAAACTCTCGCACCATCAACCAAAATATCACGGATGATAAACAAAACAACAATTGGCAAGAACGAGTAGTTCATTATTGAAATAAATAACAACATCATTATTGTCGCAATCTTATCTGCAATTGGATCAAAAATCTTACCAAATTGCGAAATAGTTTTTGTTTTTCGGGCTATATGTCCGTCAATAAAGTCAGTCACCATTGCTATAATAAATATTGAGACATTTAATCAATATATGATTGATAAAGTTATCGAGTATTTTTGATTACCAACAATTTTAATTCCATCATATCAAAATGTTCCATTGTGTTTAATAATTAAAAAGAAAGCGGACGACATTAAAAATATAAAAGGAATCATTAATATTATCCTCAACACTGTTAGTCAATTTGCAATACCAAATTTTTTTATGCGTGGGCTATTATTTTTGCTTTTTTTAATATCTTTAATCTTCTTCATAAAATTGACTCTCAATAGCATTAATTGTCTTTTCTTCTAATGCTATATTTTTCTTATCTTCTGGAATGCCAATATACTGAGTTTCAAAAAAATCTAATGTATCATTAATTTTTTTAGTTCACAAATTTGGTTGAGTTATTGTTAATTTTTCAGCGTGTTCTACAAATAGAGTATACTTCTCATCGTTTTGGAAAGAATATGCAAAATCCTCTCTATTAATTAATTTGGTTAGCAATTTTTTTACACCGTTTTTAATTTGCCCCATTTTAAATTGGGATTCATTTGTGCCAAATTTTTCTAACTGTTTCATACTAAAATCAATGACATATTTATAAGTCATAATATATTCATAATATAACGCCAAAGTTTCAGCATTCTTTTTATATTCTAATTTTGCTGCTTTTCTTTTTGCTCTTTTATTTTTCGTAACTTTTCAAGCGATATAAGCAATTATAAGTACTAAAACAATTGCGAGCAAGACATACACAATAGTTTGTCCATTACCCATATTTTTCTCCTTAATTATATTTTAAAAATTATATATTAATATCATCCAAACTACAAAACAATGTTAATTGTTTTTTGTCTTATATAAAATCAAAGCTTCAAAAGGGTTGAGTTCTTTTGGAATTTCTGAGTAGAATTTATTAGCATATGAACTTGCTAAAATTTTATAACCATAAAGTGGAGTTATCTTCTGATGCTTTGATGTCAAATTTGTAATTAATACCATCCTCTGTTCGTTAAGTTTTTTGCTAAATTTAAATATACCATGACTTTGTTTAATATTTCATACACCCTTTATGAAATAAGAAGAAAATTTGGAATTTAAAGAGAGTTTATTCAAGAAATAAACAAAGTTTATTGTGCTATCTTTATTAATGATTTGTTCCTCGACATTGTTACTTTCTAAATTAATTGGGTAAAAAATATTAGTATTTTCATTGCTTTTTATTTTTTGTCCATTTCAAGGCATTTGAATATAAGACGATCATTTATTGAAATAACAATTATATTTATGATATTCATTTAAACTTATATTTTTATATTGGAGAAATCTTTTTTCCTCATTATAATCTTCATTGTTAAATGTGAAACGTTGGTTGAATTTAGCGCGCAAGACACCTATTTCATCGCCATAATAAAAACCTATTGAATGATTGCCACTATATAAAAATACAAAGAAACTTTTTGTTGATTCATTTAGGTAAGCCTTTTCATTAGCTCATTTAGAAAAGAAACGACCTGATAAATCAGAGCCGAATGATAATATCACATTTGAATGATTTTTAAAATTAGCTACAAATCTATATAAGGATTTAAAACTCATTTTATTCTTGAAATGTTTTTTTAATGCATCATTATTGCCAATAACAGACATTCAAGTTAAATACAAATAATCTAGGCATTTATTGTCGACCATTAGCATCTTTTTATATAGATTGAAGTTATTATTACTAGTTTTAAAAATTACATTAATATTGCTATTTTTACGCTTGATAATCTTATATAAATCATTAATAAATTTTAATTTTTCTTCCTCCTTTAAGCCTTCAAAAGCAAGAAATTCAAAATTATCAAGTATAACAGTTGATACATTAAGCTGCAAGTAGAAACCTAAAACTGATTCAAAATATTTAATAAAATCAGATAACTCATATAATGATGTTTTTTCAAATTCTTTATTAATTAAATATGTATCTAATTTCGTTAAGTATCTATTTGACTCATAATAATTCAAATTATATAAACTCATCATATTATTTCAGTTAACAAAAGCTTGTCTTACTTCTTTTAAATTTATAATTGGAGCTACTTCAATTTGATTATTTTTAAATGTTTCAACAAGCCTTGCAAAATCCTTAATTGAACCATACCTTTTTTTTATTAGTCCAAGATCAAATCTATTTTCATATAGTTTTAGAATATCTTCAAAGCATATAACATTAACACTTAAATTTTTGAAATACTCCAATTTACTCATAACCCCTTTAAAATCACCAAAATTGCTTCCATTGGTATCAACAAAATTTTCAACTTTTAGCTCATATAAGATGATTTTTTTACCTAAATTAACCATTAATAAATCCTTAATCTCAATAATTTTATACTCAATAAATCAATAAGCGTATCTGGTAAAATGTTTCCTTTTTTAAAATCTAGATCAATATTTGCTAAATCAATGATTAACTGATTTAATGTGTTAATGTCAATTCTATTAAAAAAGTCATAGTGAAGTTTGACACGATATATATGAATATTAAGTATTTTTGCTATTTCATCATTAGTTAATTTTATTGATTTTAATATTCCAATTGTTTTTGCATTAAGCAATATCGCTGATATTTGCGATATCACATAATTGTGCTCAATCCCGTAGTTAATCTGTTCGTTTATCTTTTTTATAATAGTTTTTGTGTCTTGACATTTTAACATTGCCTCACTTAGAGCAAAATCGATATTATTAGATACTGCATAATTATTATCATTAATCATTTTTTCGCTTATATCTTTATTTATTAATAGCAATTTATCAATTTCTGATTCTATTATTTCTAGATTATGTGGTAACATTGATAGCAAATCAATAAGGACCTTATCCTTGATTGTTCCACCTTTTGTTTTAATCATTTTATAAACAAAAGAAAATAATTCTTTATCGCTAATTTTTTCGATATTAATAGTAGTGCTATTATCATTTATAAATGCAAAAGCTCTTGATGCTAAAAAAGATTTATCATACTTATTTATTTCCTGTGTAAAAATAAGAATTAGATTAGCATCACTTAGTGATGCATTAATTATTTTTATAAACTCATCAATACACGAACCATTAACATATTTATTTTTTATATTAAATATAAAGGGATTTTTAAATAAAATGATTTTTTTATTTAAAAAAAAGGAATTGTTATTTAATGCATCTGATAATTCTTCTAATGTAAAAAAATCATAAAATTTAACTATCTCGATATCACCTGCTTCAATAGTTTTTTCTTTGTTTATTATTTCATTAATTTTTTTATTTATCAAAAAATTTTCATTGCCTTTAATTAGGTACATACTAATTTATTATATTATAATAAGGACATTTTTTGGTATAATAAACTAATATTATTTACAATTTATTTATTTATTTAAGATTGGAGCATTAAAGAAATGTCAGGACATTCAAAATGAGCAACTACCAAACATCATAAAGCTGCAATGGATTCAAAGAGAGCACAAATGTTTCAAAAATTTTCTAAAGAAATTATTGTAGCAGCAACAATTGGTGGCCCAGATCCAGATTCAAATCCAGCACTAAAATTAGCAATTGCTAAGGCAAAGGCAAAATCGATGCCCAAAGCAAATATTGAAAAAGCAATCTCAAAAGTTTCGGGTGGATCAAAGGAAGGCGCTAACTTTCAAGGATATCTATATTCAGGAACAGCCTTTGGTGGTATAAATTTTGTAGTAAGTTGTTTAAGCGATAACTTTAACCGTTTATCATCTAACATTAAACACTATTTTAATAAATATAATGGACAGCTAGGAAAACAAGGTACTGTTCCGTACGTTTTTGACCAAAAAGGATTAATTGAATTTCCAATTTCATTAGCTTCTGAAGAAGAAGTAATGACTACCGTTTTGGAAGCCGGCGCTGAAGATTTTAAGGTTGAAGATGACTTATATGTTATTATTACCCATCCATCAGATTTTCAAAAAGTCAAACAATCTCTTGATGAGATTCTAAAAATTGATAACTATTCAACTGCTGAAGTTACATATATTCCAAATAGCGAGGTTGAAATCGATGAAGAAAAAATGGGGCAACTTGAAAAATTCGTCGACTTACTTGAAGATGATGAAGATGTTCAGGAAGTTTGACATAATGCAACAACTATTGAATAAAAATTAGTTCTACTTAATAATTATTAATATTTAAAACCTTTTTCACACCAAGAGAAAGGTTTTAAAAATGCACAAAATAAACTTGTAAAATTTTTTCAGACAGTTTAGCTCATATTAAGAATTTGACTTGACAAAATCTTAATATGAGCATTTTTTTATAATGCAATTCCTTCGTTATTATATTAATTTACAAACTCCTTGATTTTCTTGATAAATCGTTAAAAAGTCATTTTTCGAGATCTTTTGTTGAAACTTAAAAAAATTTCGGATTTCAATATTGAAAAAAATATCCTATCTCTCTATTATCTAAGCTATTAATTATGTTTCTGTTTATTTCCAAAACTTTATTTTTAGAAAAATAAAAAACAAATTTTAGATTTTTATTTTAAATTCATTTTGAAAAAAACAAATTTAAAGACATGATTTAAAAAGGAAAAAATATTCGAGATGTCAAAATTTATTCTCTTTAAATATTGCTTGTTTATTATGAGATTTGATTTATTTTCTTAATACTTTCTTTATTTTTTCCCATATTAGATAAAAACATTTGTGTATTATTAAAAATTTGATTTATGAAATTAAAAATAAACAAAAAGAAATTTATTCTAACTGCCTCATTTTTTATTATTTCATCAGTTGTACTTATTAGTGGCGTTGTAGTTAAAACAGAAATTATAGATAAATGACATCATAACAAATCTTCTTTTAAAAGTAATTATATAACTGTTTTTATTGAAGGCGCAGTGGAATATCCGGGTGAATATACTTTAAAGGATGGGGCAAATTATTTTGATCTAATAAGAGAAAGCATTTTAAAAAGTGGTGCAGATTTACAAAAGATAAATAAATCACAGTTGTTAAAAAACAACGAAAGAGTTTTTATTCCCTTTACTAAAAATAAAAAATTAAAGATAACAGATATCAATGATTTGCAAATTTTAATAAATTTAGGAATTAAAACAAACATTGCAAAAAAAGTTTTTGAATACATTAAGGAAAGGAATGTTAAGAATTGAGATGATTTATTACAACTACCAGGCATTGGTGAAAAAACTTATCAAATATTAACAGAAAATATAGATATATAGATATTCTATTAATATCGTCCATCAGTTCTTTTTTAATATTTATACTAATATTGAGAATTGAAATTATTTTAATTTCACTAGCTTTAATAATGATTTGCATTTTTAATTTCTTTAATATTAAATTTTGAATTACATTTTTCATTTTTAGCTCAATTATTTTTTTAAGCTATGTAGTTTACCAGTCAATTTTTGCAAAAATTGACGGGATAAAATTAGATAATGATTTAAATATGATTAAAGAATATAAAGCCTATCTAATATTCAAATATAAGGATGCTTATTTTAAAGTTTTTAAGACCAAAAGCATTATAGATATTACTTTTATGAACAACTATGAGTATACATTTCATATCAAAGGAACACTTATTTTAAATAAGAATTTAAGCTCGTTTGAAGTTGCAAATAGGCTATTTTTTAATCTCACTAATTCAAATATTGAATTTATTAAAAAAAATGAAAAATTATCAATTTTTAACACAAAAAACCACACAGTTATAGATTATCTTAATATCATCATTTTCAACAATTATAATCAAGCTCTAATAACATATATAAAAAGCTTAGTGATCTTAATATTATTCACTTTTTCACTATTAGCGGATTTCATTTTAATTTAATTTATCTATTTATATCCAAAATAATTAGAAGAATTAAAAATGGCTATTTTATTGAAGATTTTATCGCTATTCCTCTATTGATTATTTATTTAATATCAATCGAATTTCATGTAAGTGCAACAAGGTCTTTAATCTTTTTAATATTAGCATATCTAAATAAAATTATTTTTAACAAAAAAATAAACAATATTGCGCTATTGGCAATAACGGGTTTAATAATGGTTTTTTACAATCCATTTATAATGTTTTCATACTCTTTCATTTTATCATTTTTGATTACACTATCCATATTTATTACAATTTTTGTTTTAACAAAACAAGGATATTTTGTCAAAACAATTGCGGTATTTTTAATTGCCCATATTTATTCCACTTTAATAATTCACACTTTTAATAAAAACTATAATATTTTTTCTTTTTTTATTCAACTTCTGTTTATTCCAATTATTTCCTTAAACTATATTATTACACTTCTATTTTTTAGGATAAATATCATTATTGAAAATACCATCCTTTGATTTGATGCGTTCATTGACATAATTAGTGAATCAAACATAATCATAAAATTTGATACATCATGATTAATGTGCTTTATATTTAGTATAGCCTTATTAAAGGCTTATAAAATAAAACTCCATAGCCAACTAAGGTTAGGAGTTTGATAAATTTAGCATTAATTTTAAATCATCTTCATTAATTATTGTTATACCAAGTTTTTGCGCCTTGGATAGCTTGCTTCCTGCCTTTTCGCCAATTAATAGGTAGGCTATATTACCAGAAATAGACGAAAGTACCTCGCCGCCATTTTCCACAATAAGTTTTTCAAAATAACTTCTAGGTTTTGTAAGCTTGCCTGTTATAACAAAGGATTTATTATTTAGGATATTGGTTATTACTTTTTGTTCATATGATGGATTTATACCATGTTCAATTAATTTTTTAATTAAACTATGTTTTCTTCATTGGAGAATCATTCTATTAATTGTTTAGTAATCTTATCACCAAAATCATAAAAATCTTTAAACACTTCAAAATTAAAATTTAAGGCATTTTCTAGTTTTAGAATTTTTGAAGCAATAATATTCGCAGTTCTTTTTCCAACTAATGGGATTGATAAGCCAAATATCAAATTTTCAAGTGGTTTAGTTTTAATATCCTCAATTGATTTTAAAATTTTGTTTATTGACAAATATCCAAATCTTTCCAATTTAATTAATTCATCACGATGTTTATGAAGATTAAAGATATCCAATATATTATTTATAAAACCATTTTTGTAAAAATATATGATATTTTTTTCACCAAGTGAATTAATATCAAGTGCCTCTTTTGAAGCAAAATGAATAAGTTTTCTAACTTTTATTTCTTGGCAATCTTGATTCAAACAATATTGTTCCAACCCTGTTTCATTAAATAGCAAAACATTATTACAATATGGGCATACCTTAAATGGCTCTAGTTTCTCTAAATTATGTTTATTAGCCAAACCTATAACGCATGGAATAATCTCACCAGATTTTTTTATGTATATTTCATCACCAATATTTATATCTAGATTTTTAATAAATTCATAATTATTAAGAGTTGCAAAACATACTTTTGTTCCTGACAATTCAACTTCTTGCAATAAAGCGTTATATGTAACTAAGCCAGTCCGACCAACAGTAATAAAAATATCTTTTAATATGGTGGAAACAACATCAGGCTCATATTTAAAAGCAATTGCTGAATGAGGAAATTTTGCTGTTTCACCTAATTTATCATAAAATTTGAGCTCATTAAGTTTTATGACTATGCCATCAGTTTCATAGTTAAATAATAACTTTTTAGTCTTGAATTCCTCAATAAATTGTTCTATTTCTTTAATAGAAGAAACAAGGATTGATTGCTCTGTAACACAAAAACCCAACTTTTTTAAAAATTCAAATGATTCATACATAGTTTGAATATTATGTTTTTCCGGTGCAACAACATAATATAAGAATGATGAAAGATTTCTTTCTTTTACAATTTGTGGGTCCAATTGGCGTAAAGTACCAGCAGCAACATTGCGTGGATTAGCCATAGCCGTTTTATTTTCACTAAGCAATTTTTCGTTTATTTTCTTAAACTCATCAATAGGAAGAAAAATTTCACCTCTAACCTCAAGGGGCTTTTTATAATTAATTATTTTTGGAATATTATCTATTTGCAAAACATTATTGGTAACATCTTCGCCAATTAACCCATTGCCCCTCGTTACTGCTTGCATTAACTTGCCTTGATTATATTTAATAGAAATTGAGAGCCCGTCAATTTTTGGTTCGATAAAAAAAGAAAAATGCGAGGTTACCTTTTTAATATTATCAATAAATTTTTGGATTTCTGCAATGGTATATGCCTTATTTAAAGAAAGCATTGATTTATCATGCTTAACCTTAGCAAAATTTTTAGATACATTAGCATTAATTTTATTGGTTGGTGACTGTTCTAATTCTTCTTTTAAAAAAAGATGTTTATATTGCAATTCCAATCTTTTTAATTGATTAAATTCAATATCATAAATTTCATCAGAAACTAACGGTTTATCAAAATCATAATAATATTTATCTCATTGACTTATTTTTTGTTGTAATTCTAGTATTTTTTTTCTTGTTTCAAAATCTTTTTCATTCATATTAAACCTTTTGAAATGAAGCAATTCACCATGATGGTAAAGCAATATGGTCTATAGCACATATTACAACCAATGCAGTTAGAGTCATTAATATTAGCGTAGCAATCAAATCTCTTCAATTAGGAACTAATTGACGATAATAGGTTCTTTTTGCATATGGTTCATATCCTCTTGAAGTCATAGCATCAGCTAAATCATTAGCCTTATTAAAGGATGAAACAAAAAGTGGGACCATTAGGACAATGAAAGATTTTATTTTATCCTTAAAATTACCATTTTTAAAATCTACTCCTCGGCTTGACTGAGCCTTCATAATTCTTCCTGATTCTTCTAACAAGGTAGGAATAAATCTTAAGGCAATGGATATAATCATCGTAATTATTTCAGTCGGTACTCTAAATATTTTTAACGGATATAGCAGATCATTGATTGCTCTTGTTAATAAAACAGGTTTTGTTGTTACTGTCAAAATTGTTGTTATTAATACAACGCCATAAATTCTCAAAAGTATTGTAAAAGTTCGATGAATTGAGAATAATGACAATTGAAATATCGAATTAACATCGCTGTTAGGAGCAAAATATACTACATTAACTATTAATTTACCGCGATAAATCACAAAAGCGTCAGCATTTGTTTCTGTTGAAAGAGGAACATATTTATCAATTTCGTAATACATTACCGCACCCTTAACAGTTAGCATATTAATGATCAGGAGAAAAATAGCAATATAGATAGGAAACTTAATTTTTTTAAAAATAGAAATTACTGATTTAGTAGAAATACCATATAAAACCATACTAATAATTACTAAAATCGATAATGTAATATAATGTTCAGAAATAAAAAACAAAATTATAAATAGTATGTTAGCTAAAAATTTCAGTCGGGGATCAAGTCTATGAATTGGCGTCTGTATATTGAGATATTTGCCAATAATTGTTTTATCCATATTTATAGCTCCTTTTTATTTTTTTCACTTAATTATGTTATTTATTTTATCAGCCAATTCTTCAATATTTGTTACTTTTCCAATATTAAAACCAGCATTATTTAGCCTTTCTACATATGACAATAATTTTGTGGGAATTAAATTATTATCTAATAATAGTTTATTATCACTTAGAATATCATAAGTATTACCGTCTTTAATAATCTTCCCATCCTTAACAAATAAGGTTCTATTTGTTCATTTAAGAGCATTATCTAAATCGTGTGTAACAATAATAATAGTTGTGCCTTGCTTATATAAATTATAAAACAGCTGGAGCATTTCTTCAACACCCTGCGGGTCCAAACCAGCAGTAGGTTCATCTAAAACAAGAAATCTTGGTTCCATAGCAAGAATACCTGCTAAAGCAACTCTTCTTTTTTGCCCTCCTGATAAATCAAAGGGGCTTCTTTTAAGATAATCAATTGGTAAACCGACCATCTCAATATATTTAGCCGCTAATTCCTTAGCTTTGTCTTTTTTAATACCCATTGAAACAGGCCCAAAAATAATGTCTTTTTCAATAGTAGATTCAAATAATTGATATTCAGCAAATTGAAATACAACTCCAACTTGCTTTCTTAATGCTTTAACATTTTTGATTTTTCTTTTACTTTTGGTAATATCAATATCAGTATATACTATTTCAACACGATCACTTTTTTTAGTTTTTTGAAACTTCTCTAAATTCTTTATATATTCATTTAATTTAGCTTGGTATGTTTCATCATTATCATCACTTTGTTTTTTTGGTTTAGATGGCTTTTTGGCTTTCTTAAACAAAGGGACATCACTAAAATGCAGTAAACCTTCATCGGGTAATATTAATGCATTAAGATGCTCTATTAATGTAGTTTTACCAGAGCCAGTTGGTCCAATAATTGAAATTGCTTCTGATTCATTAATTTCCACTGATACACCATCTAGCACCTTAATATATGTAGGAAGCTTTTTGTTATATTCCTTTGAAATATTGTCTACTTTAATTTGCATAATGTCTCCAATAATTTTTTATCGTCATATGTTGGCTCAATTCCGTGAATCATTTCACTAAGTTTGTATATAAAAGGTGAATCTATTTTTGCAATTTCAATTATTTGTTTGTTATTTAAAATTTCAATAGGTTTTCCTTGAGCTATCACATGGCCACCTGAAAAGACAATTAACTTATCAGCTAACAAGGCTTCATCCATATCATGAGTGATCGAAATTAAAGTTTTATTGGTGTTGGAATGCAGATCATGAATTATTTTGTAAATGTCATTGCGGCCTCGAGGGTCTAACATTGAAGTTATTTCATCAAAAATAATAATTTTAGGATCTAATGCAAGAGTAGAAGCAATGGCTACTCTTTGCTTTTGACCTCCCGATAAATTTTGAGGTTCCCTATCTAAAAAATTGCCCATTCCTACTTCATTGGCATATTTTCTTACAATTACGTTCATTTCATCATATGACATTTTTTTATTTTCTAAGCCAAAAGCAATATCGTCTTCAACAGTAGCACCTATAAATTGATTATCTGGATTTTGATAAACAATACCAATTTTTTTTCTAATTTCCGCCAAATTTTCAGAATTTATTTCTAGACCATCAATAATAATTTTCCCAGATGAAGCTTTGTAAATTGCAGCAAGTAGTTTTGAAAAAGTGCTCTTTCCTGAACCATTATGTCCCAAAATGGCAACATATTGCCCATCTTCAATTGTAAAATTAATATTATCTAAGGCATATTTTTTAGCACCAGGATATTTATAACAAAGTTTTTTAATTTCAATCATAGTGATAATTATAAATATAATATTAATTTTATTTTTCAAAAATGCTTAAATTGACATTTTATTGTATACAATAAAATATATAAAAAAACTATATAAATCAACAACTATAAACATATTATTTAAATTCCTTTGATGCAAAAACCCAAGTGTCGTAGTTTCTTATAACTAATAGTTTTTTATAAATATTCTGCTTTTTTAAAATATAGTTTGGCTGAAAACAAACAAATTAAAAAATATTTTTAGATAAAACAAAAATTATGGTTTATAATATATAACGCTAATTGCGAGTGTAGTTTAATGGTAGAACTTTAGCCTTCCAAGCTAACTACGTGGGTTCGATTCCCATCACTTGCACCAGTTGCGGATGTAGTTCAATGGTAGAACATCAGGTTGCCAATCTGAATACGAGGGTCCGATTCCCTTCATCCGCACCATTTCAAAAAAACTTGGGAAACCAAGTTTTTTTGATTTAACTAAATTTATTCAAAATAAGGCAATTAAAACTTATATAATATTAAAAAATAAATAATAAAGGAGTTTTATGGCTAATGTATTAGTTTTATATTCTTCGCCCATATCAAAAGAGAAGTCTGTTTCAAGTGCTATTACTAAGAGCTTCGTTGAGGAATATAAAAAAATTAACAAAAATGATGAAATTGTGGAGTTAGATTTAAACGAACTTGAAATGGCAACACATCCAATGAACTCAAATAATTTTTCTGATTTTTTTAATGATGAATTATCAGGTAGATATATTGATATTTTAAAAAAAACCAACAAATTAATTATTTCAGCCCCAATGATAAATTTTAATGTTCCGGCAGTGTTAAAAAATTTTATCGACCGAATTTGTGTTGCTAATAAGACATTTTCTTATAAATACGCTAAAAAAGGTAGTTCAATAGGTTTGCTGTCTAATTTAAAGGTACAAATAATTGCTTCTCAGGGAGCTCCATGTGATTGATATCCTTGAGCAAGTCACATTTCTTACCTAGAGGGCATCTGAAATTTCTTGGGTGCAGAGGTTAGTGAAACCCTTTTAATTGACGCAACAAAAGTAGAACCATTTAATTCTTATTCAATTGAGCAAATTATTAAAAATAAAATTAACAAAATTAAAGAAAGGGTTATGAACTTTTAATAATTTAAAATTTTAAAAACCAAGCTCTAAAATAATGAGAAAGCTTGGTTTTTTATTTTTATTTTAAGCCCAAATTTTTGGTAAAAAATTAGATCATCATTTTTTACAAAATTAAGTTATTTTGAACAATCATTCTTCAACACAGCTTATATTTATATTTTATCTAAATTATCAAAAACAAAAAATATTAATAATTTATTGCAAAATAATAAGAAATTAGCTAAAGCAAATATTTTTTATGAAACTTTTATTATTCCTTGTCTTCTGTTAATAATTGCAAAAATTGTACGCTTACATCCTTTATGAAAAATTGCCCATTTTCATCTCAATTATTATTTTGTTTTAAAAATAGGTCGTTGAGATTTGTTATTGTACTTGCGCCATTTGCATAGAGATTATTTCCTTTAATATCTACAAATATGATAGCGAGCGTAAGTTTAAATTCTAAGTTATTATTAATGTTATTAATATTATTAATATATTTTCTATACTCTTCAATTAATTTTTTTGTTTTGTCTTTATCAATATCATGTTTGTATGTTTTAATTTCCAAATAAATGTAATGATTTCGTTGTATAACAATAAAATCCGGATAACTATTACTTATGTCAAAATTATTATTGATATATTCAAAATTAATTCCACTATGTACTGGATTCTTTGCTCAAATTCTAATTTCAGGCCGCAGTGATACACATTTCTTAAACTCATTTACAAATGTTTTTTCAGCCTCTGATTTTAAATAAATATTTGCAAATTCTTTATTTATTTCTTGATAAGCAAATTTATTGTCTGTTTTTGGATCGTCATCATCTTTGCTCTCTATTAAATAATCTGGTAAAAACTTAGAATTATTTATTACATATCTTATTTCTTGATTATCCAATTGTTTTTGCAAATGCTTTTTATAAAAGTCATTAAAGTTTTCGATTTCATATTTAATTATCAAAAATCAAAAGAATGTTTTATCTATTATTGATTTTAATTTTGTTTCATAGATGCTATTTATTTCTTTTTTAATATTTTCTGTAAATATTTTTTTATTATTTTTAATTGTTTTTATATTAAATAATTCCATATCAATTTTATTTTTTAGTTTTAATGTTATTTCTATTTTATTACCATAACTTTTTTGATTAGCAATTATAAAGTTGTTATCACAAAACTCTTCTTTGCATACTTGGTATTTTGTTTCAAAGTTTTCAATAGAATAATTATTTAAATAATTAGCAACTTGTTTTTCATAATCATCTAAATTAAAAACAGAATTAGATTTATTGATATTAACAAGAGAACCATACACAAATTTTTCTTTTTTAAACTGAGATTTTAAAATCAGCATTCTTTGGTCATTTATATCTCTATCAACATTGCTATAAATGTAGTATTTATTAGCAATTGAACTGTTACTAAAATCATGTGAAGGATTGGGATTTCTTTTTATTCTTCCAATAGTTTGTGCACTTAATGTTTTTGACGAAACATTTCTAAGTTGAACTAGCATACATGCTCTCGGTATATTTCAGCCTGTTGCTGGTCCTACTTTAAAAATTATTACATCAGTGTCCGAATTGTATTTAGATATATCTCTAAGTGAAAAATTATCTTTTTGTCTTAGACTTGATTCTTTATCATTTTGATCAAAATACTTTACTCATGATAAAGAATGTTTCTCTAATTTTTTTATTATTAAATCAATGGTTTTATTGAAGATTTTTTCTTTTTCAGGATCTTTACTAGCGTTATCAACTTGAATTAACATGGCGGCATTAATGCCCACTAAGCCCGGTTCATTTTTATCATCATTATATTGTCTTTTAATATCTTTAAATTTTAAACAGGCTTGTTCGAGAATAATATCGTTATCGATATAAGCAATGTCGTCATTATCTTCGATACCTTCATTAAAAATTTTTTTGCTTTTTAATAATCTGATTTTATCGTTAAATAAATCTTTTTCGCTTAGCTCAATAAGATCTAAACTCAAATCAGTTGGAGTTGCTGTCATTTTTATAACAAAATCAGCCCTTAATTGCATATTTTGTTCAAATGAAATTTCATCTTTTTTATTTTTTGAAGTGTCGGCGCCGATGTGGGCTTCATCACGAATATAAATTAATTTATAGTCATTTAGTTTTATTTCATCTAAAAAAGCCTCAATTGCATGTTGCTCTCTTAAAATTGAGTTAGCTTTAAATGATGCTCCACCCATGATATAAACATTATTTGGTTTAGCAAAAAACTGATAATTTTTTTCTACTTTAGAGTTTTTATTAATATTTGAAGGACTTTCAATTCTTGTAATTTTTAAATCGTTATTTATTAAATATTGTTTATAGTCATTGAAGTTTTCCTCCATTTGTTTTGGCAACTCAGCACTCGATAATGTTGCAATAACAAAAACTAAATTTTGATTAAAATTAAACTTATTTCATTCGATTAATTTATCAATATAGTTAATCATCATAAATGTTTTACCAGAGCCAGTTGGAGCCTTAAAATAAACGGAATTTTGTTTGTTTTCTTCTAAGCTATTTATGGTTTTATTAATTAAAGTATTAATAACTTTTTCTTGAGAATTAGTTAGATTCATTATCTTCTCTTTTCTCTGGTTTTAAAGATGATAAATCATTTAATAAATTAATATATTGCTGTTGATTGTTTTTATCTATTGAAGTTATTCCAAACTCTTTTAAAACATCAATTAATTTATTAGCTAAGTCTTCAATTTCAATATCTTTGTTTGTTGGATTTATGTCATAGTATTTGATGTTAAAGACATTTAAATTTGCCTTATATGCTTCATTTTTCTTTGTTCATTCAAAGGCTTCATTTTTAGTACCAACCCCGTGGTTTATTCTATAAAGTCTTTCATAGTTTACGTCTATACCAATGTTATTTTCGTTATTTGTAATAAGAGTGAAGCTTCTATTGCCGCCATCTTCGCGATTTAATTCTAAAACAGCGTGAGCTGTGGTGCCAGATCCGGCAAAGAAGTCAAGGACACGAATATTTTTTTTATCACTATGAAGTCTAATCAAATATTTTATTAATTTTATAGGTTTAGGTGTTTCAAAAGCATTTTTATATAGGATATCTCTTATTTCATTTTTTGAATCCTGTGTATGTCCTACAATTTCATACCCCAAAATTGTCTTAGATATAATATCTCTAACATCAGATAAATATCTTTTTAAACCTGGCCTTTTCGTGACATCATCTGGCAGGTATATCTTATTTTCTCTTATCAATTCATAAATCTTTTTTTCTGAAAATAATCACCCAGAATTTTCCGGGCACTTATAAACTTTTTTATTTCAGAGAATGTCAAATTTATTATTAGAATTTCTTGTTAAATCAGCTATTTTATATCTTCCTTTTTCATCACTAAATTTATACATTTTATTATTTTTTTCATTTCGTTCTAAACGATTAAATTTAGTTACTATTTGCTTATTTTTTAAATAACATAGAATATAATCGTGATTAACAGAAACGTAATGATTATTGCTTTTTGGAGAATAATTTTTTTCCCAAATAAAATTACAAACAAAATTCTCTTCACCAAAAATTTCATCCATTAAAACTTTTAAATAGCCTTGTTCGGCATCATCGATAGAAACAAAAATAACTCCATCATCTTTCAGAAGTTCTTTTGCTAATTGTAATCTTTCATTCATTAAATTAAGTCAACCATTTCGAGAATATTTATCACGATAAATGAATTTTTTTGCCTTAACATCTTCATTATTATCTGCAATACTATTACCATCTTTTTTAGTTGATTCAGTATTATAAGGAGGATCAATATAAATTACATCATATTTATCAAGCGAAGGCAGCTCTCTCTCTCTCTCTCTCAATCACTATCAAATTCTTTAAAGCATCATAGTTTTCGCCGATGATTAATGTGTTATCTTTGCTTTTGTTTTCATCTAAAACAAAGCTAAGTTTTTCATCTTTTTCTAATAGCGCAACTGTTTGCCAATCGCTTTCAGGTGCCCCATCAAATCTAAAACCTGTTTTAATTCTTTGCGCAATGAATTGGAAAACATATTGTAGTTGTTTTTTGTCGTCTTGAAATTTTTCTAAAATTTTTATCGCCAGTCTTTTTTGATCTGTATTCAACTCTTTAGAAGAAATATCATCAATTTTCTGAATGTAATTTTTTAATAAACTCATTTAATATCCCCTTATAGCTTATGATATTTAATTAATTTTACTAAATAAGAGAAATCAAAATAGATTAAAAGACAGTTTTTATTGAACAATTTAATCAATAGTTCTTTTTTATACAATCTTGTTTTCATAAATTAATAATATTTCTCTTATTAGATCTAATTTATTATAAAAATACATGCAACGGAAGTTAAATAATGTTTTCTTATATATATTTTTTATTTATATTTATATTTGCAAAATCTATATAAAGATTTTAAAATTTCAATATGAAATGTTTTTATGAAAAAACGCACTTTTTCTTATATCATGATTTAATTTAAATTAAGACATTATTCTACAGGTATCTTATTTAATAAATTATAAGAGCTATAAATATCAATACATCAAAAAAATCAAAATAAATTGATATCTAATAAATACTGCTTCATAACTACTTTTTTAAATAAAACTTTTTATCAACTATAATGTATTTAATAATATTAAATTATTTAAATAATGAGAAATATTATGATTAGATGAGTCATATTTACAATATTAAAATTAAACCTGTATATGATTACATTGTGGAGATATAATGAATCCTAAAAGTATTAAAGACAATATTCTTGAGTATTGAATAATGATTGAAAAACTTAGCGAAGGTAATTGAAATAAAAAAGATTATCGCGAGATTAAACTAGATAAACAAAACGATAATTATTATGACTATTTTAATACGATTTTGAAACAAGAAACTAAGCAAAAAAAGGAAAAATATTTAGTTTTTATTTTTAACACATTTAATTCAAAAGAACTAATTGATCTTCTAAACAAAAAACATAATACTAAAATTAATGATGATGAATTAGAATCAATAGGAAATAACAAATTTAGTTTTGCTATACGTTTTAATAATAATCTCGAAATAGAAAAACAATCCACTTTCTATACTTGAAGTGCATATATTAGAGAGACCAAGAGTGATTTAGAATTTAATTCTATGTCTAAATTTAAAGAAAAAGAACATGAACTTTCAGATGATATTGAAAATATATTTAAAAAGAAAGAAACCGAAGATTTAAAAGCATTTTTTAATAAAGCATTTCAAAAATTAATACAAAATTACAATATTGATGTTAATCTTTCCAGATATAAAATAGTAAATGATGATGAAGATGATGCCTTATTGCATTCATTTTTTATTGATGACTTAATAGAAGCTAAAGGAATATCAACACAAAATCTAGACAAATATTTATCATCATCAAAAGAAGAAAATAGCAATGAATTAATAAAAATAAATTTAGATAATAAACAAGCTGATGGTATTAAACAAATCAAAGAAATTTTAGATCCTAAGAATTATCCATGTTCAAGATTTCCAAGCAATGTAGAATATGCGCTTTCATTAATGCAACAAATTGCAGTAAATCTATCGACAAGTAAAAACTATGAAAATATTAAAATGAAAAGTGTAAATGGACCTCCAGGAACAGGAAAAACAACCCTACTAAAGGATATATTTGCTGAGCTAATTACTCAACAATCTCTCGAAATATGCAAGCTAGATTCAAAGATAATTAAGGATGTTTTTTATAAAGAAATTAAAATTTTGCCTACACAAATTGCAAATAAGAGCATTTTAATAGCAAGTTCAAATAATGGGGCTGTGCAAAATATAGTAAACGAATTGCCTCTATTGGAAAATGTTGACAAAGATCTAGTAAATGAGATAAAGAATGCTGATTATTTTTACAAAACTGCTAATGCAATAACTGAAGAAAAAGATAATAATGAAGGTATTTCCAATAAGCATAAAATCTCAAAAGAAAAATGAGGTCTTTTTTCATTGGAAGGCGGCAAAAAGAAGAATATTATAGAAATAATAAAAGCTGTCGAAAATATCATAAAAGAAATATACCAGCAAGAAAATAACAATTCAAATGTATATCAAGATTTTTTAAATTTATATAATGACATTAAAAAAGCACAAAATGATATACAAATGCACATAAACCTTTTAGCTAAAATAGAATTAGAAATACAAGCTTTAATTGACGATTTCATGAAGGATAAACCTAGCGATAAATTTGAAAATAGAAATCTTAATATAGAATCAATTAAAAACGCAATTAATGAAAGCCAAAAAGAGATAATAAACTTAATAAATAATAACCAAAATGAATTAAAAAATATAAACAAATCTATCGAAAATTTAAAACTGCAAAAACCAAGCTGAATAAGCAAATTATTTAAAACAAAGAAATACAAAGAATTTAATGAAAAATTAAACTCCTATTTAAACCAACGCATTAAAATATGCGACTCACTATTATCTCTCGAATCTAAAAAGAATAACATAGGCAAAAAAATCGATAGTATCAACAGAATGCTAGATCAAAAAAATAAAATCGAAGATTTTTTTATCAATAAGAAAATTAATAAATTTAATGCAATTAATGACAACAATGTATTTCAAAAAAGTAACCCATGATTTAACAAGAATTTTAGAATCAAACAATCAAAATTGTTTATTTTGGCGCTAAAAGTCAGAAGACAATTTTTATATGAAAACAGGGAGGCTTTAAAAAGCGCTGTCAAAATATGAAATAATAAAATCAAAGGAAAAACTATTGATAAATGCGAGTGTTTAGTGGAAGCATGAAATTGAATTAATATGGCTGTACCCGCAATTAGTTCAACCTTTGCAAGCATAAGGACAATGTATAAGAATTTTCCAAAAGAATCAATGGGATTTTTGTTTATAGATGAGGCGGGCCAAGCCGTTCCACAAGCGGCGGTAGGTGCAATTTTTAGAACGAAGAATATTATTGCTGTTGGTGATCCATCGCAAATTGAACCAGTTTCAGTATTAGACCAAAATACTTTAAAATGAATAAAAGAAAAATATAAATTGCCTTATGGTCTTAATAGCTCGGTGCAAGAAATTGTTGATAATCATAGCAAATATGGATTTTATAAGAGAAACGGAGATTGGATTGGCATACCTCTTTGAGTACATAGAAGATGTCTAAGTCCAATGTTTGATATTTCAAACGAAATTTCCTATGAAGGAAATATGGTCCAAGGAAAAGAAAACGGTAAACAAAAAAGCTACAATGGATTTTGACTTCATGTTAAGGGAAAAGCCATAAACAAACATTATGTAAAAGAACAATGTCAAGTTTTAAAAAAATATTTATTTAAAATAAAAAACCGTGATGCAAATTTAAAAGATGTCTTTATTATTTCTCCTTTTAAAGCAATAGTAAATGAACTTAAGAGAAATCTCAATGATTTAATTAATAAAAGTAATATAGGAACAGTACATACTTTCCAAGGAAAAGAAGCTAAAATTGTTTTTTTAGTGCTAGGTTGCGATAAAGATAGTATAAATTCTGCTCAATGAGCTGTTGGCAGCAACAATCCAAATATTATGAACGTAGCAGTAACACGCGCAAAAGAGGAGCTTTATATAATTGGCGACAAGGAAGTATATGAATCACTCAATAGTGATGTAATTAAAGCTTGCTTAAAACACCTAGAAATTGTAAATGAGCAATAAAAAATTATATGAATATTAAGTTTATTTATATATGTTTTAAATGCCAAATCAAGTTATTTAAGAACCGATATTTTTCCTAGGTTTTTAATATAAGGATATTGTAAAAAAGAATCTAGTTATTTTTAATTTTTATAAAGAGCCCAAAAGGAATGATTTACAAATATACAAAAGATAGTCAAACACCTCTAATAAAAGCCCAACTAATCAATTTAGTTTTAGCAATGTTGAAGCACTAATTAAAAAAATTAAATTAAATGTAATAGAAGCAACAAAGGGAAAGCTAAAAATTTTTACAAAAAATAATAACCAAAAAGTAGAAAAACCTTTAACAGACTCGATAGAAAATAAAAACGATTTGTATACAAGCAAGTGAATGGTGATGAATTAATTGATAATTTGCTTAAAAACATAGTATTCGAAATTCAAATGATGACTTTAAAAAATGCAATTAAAAAATTAAATAAAAATCATAAATCTATTTTAATTTAAGGTGGATTTATGATTTTTTAATCTTAAAATTGGGAAAATAAAAATGGATTAAATAATTTTGATTTATATTAGAGACATTTTTGTAATAAATATATTTTTATTAGATCAAGGTCGTAAATTAGAATAATACTAAGTAGTAAAAAGCGCCTTTATAAATGCCTTGGCTTTGTCTAAAATTTTGGTAATAATTAGAGCATCAATCATGAAATTTTGCCAAAACAAAAAAAAAAAAAAAAAAAAAAAAATAAAAAATTTGATTTATTAAAATTAATAAAATATAAGGAA